>CADCQP010000148.1 GCA_902803535.1 uncultured Bacteroidia bacterium
CCCTGCCAGCTCCAGATGGGTCTGACCGAGCTCAAACCGGGTTCTGTCTGGAACACCATGCCGGCTCACACCCACTCAAGGCGTATCGAGGCTTACTTCTATTTCAACGTGTCTGAGGGCAACATGATCTGCCACCTCATGGGCGAGCCCAAGGAGGAGCGCCTGGTATGGCTCGCCAACGAGCAGGCCATCATGTCTCCCGAGTGGTCGATCCACGCTGCTGCCGGTACCTCGAACTACATGTTCATCTGGGGTATGGCCGGTGAGAACCTCGACTATGGCGACATGGACAAGTTCCCCTACACCGAGATGAGGTAGACCCCACTCTGATCGAATTAAAAGCCGGCACGCATGTGTCGGCTTTTTGTTTGTTTTTTCCTAAATTTGGGAGGCAAAACAATTACAGACATGATTTCTTTCAGAAAACTTGCAGCAGCCGTCGCGACAGCCATATGCCTTGCTTCATGCAGCACGGCATATGACGTGTATCTCTGCATCGGACAGTCGAACATGGCCGGACGCGGTGAGATCCTTCCCGGCGATGATGCCGTGGTTGAGGGAGTGTGGCTGCTGGATTCCCTGGACAGGCCGGTTCCCGCGACCGCACCGTACAACCGCTTCTCCACCATTGCCAAGAGGCCATCATTCCAGGCCCTTAATCCTGCATGGCAGTTCTCTAAGGAAATGGCTGCCGGCAGCCGCAGGAAAGTGCTGATAGTGTCCAACGCCCGCGGCGGGACAGGCCTGGATGCCTGGCAGAAGGACTATGTGCCCACCCTGGACGATGGCTTCGGCAGGAAGTTCGGAGATGATGAGAAGTTGTGGGGAACAGTCATCCCCCAGTACTATGGCGAGGCTGTCAGGCGGGCTAGGGCTGCCATGAAATACGGCAAGCTCAAGGCGATCCTCTGGCATCAGGGCGAATCAGACATCTCCAAGGCCGACACCTACATGGAAAGGCTCCGCAGGATGGTCAGTGACCTGCGTGCTGACCTGAAAGCGCCCAAGGTGCCTTTCGTGGTTGGCGAAATCTACAAGGGGCACAATAACGCCGAGAAGATCAATTCAGTTCTCCGCGCCGTTCCTGACGAGATCCCTTACAGCCGCTGCGTCTCAACAGAGGGGCTCACCAGCAAACCGGACAACACCCACTTCGACCGTGCAGGCCAGATCGAACTCGGCCACCGCTACGCGGAGGCCGTAAAGGAGGCGCTGAAAAGGTGATTCGGCCCAGGGACTGAGCCCGCCGGCAGCGCCTGTATTGTCAGGCGCCTCTACTTGATTTTCGTCACGCGCCAGGGATGGCGGCAGGCGGCATGGGCGGCGCGCTGGCAGATTTCCGCCGTTGCATCGTCAATGCTGGACGGACGCCAGGGATTTCCGACAACCGACAGCCCGGAAAGTTTCTCGAACCAGGCGCAGGCTGCGGTGTAGCGGCCATATGTCAGCTCCAGGTGGTAGCCGTCACGGTTGAAAGTGTCTCCAAGGGATGAAGTACGTCCGTTCTGGATGGCGGTTCCGGCCGGGATTACGGTCTTGATCCTGCGGTTGTCCACCCGTGCCTGCTTCACAGAGGCCAGGATGCCCTTGTACATCTTCATCTGGTCTCTCCCGTACTTGGGGAACTCCCCGTGATTGGAAGTCGTGGCATATGCCCAGGTCATGTGCCACATGATCTTCACGTCGGGACCTTCATTGTCAATCACATAGCGTATGAGTGACGGGAGATAGCGCTGGTAAGTCGAGTATATGCCCGAGCTTCCGCTGGCCTGCTGCAGGCTCACGCAGTCCCAGTCTTCTGCCGCGAAGGCCTTCTCCAGGGTAAAGTCCTTGACGTACTTCTTCTGACCGTTGCGGATGATGCAATAGCGGTAATCCGTACTGTTGTTCAGGGAGTTCTTCCAGTGGCGCTCCAGGGTGCACCCACCGATGTACATGTTCCCGATGACTACCGGGATCCCGGCTGCATTGAAGAGTTCCCAGAGGTTCTGCTCGATGGCGTCCACCGAAAAGCTGTTTCCTATTGCAAGGATGCGGAGGGTGTCTTTCTGGGCGGCAGCCCGGTTCAGGGGCAGCACCGCCAGCAGGGCGACAAGAAGGATCGATTTGCCGAAAGATTTCATGGCTGTTAAATTATATGAATATGCTGCGAATGTGTTCGGGGAGGGAAATCCGTCAGGCATCAGAAGTTGATGGCATGGTCAACAGGCATGTCAACGCCAGCCCATCCCTTCTTTGAAGTCCAGTCGGCAGCCGGGTCGCTCCAGAACGGATCCGTCTCGGGAAGTCCCAGTGCTACAAGTCCTTCCGTGCAGAGGAAGACACTTCCGGTAGAGATGTAGGTCTCTCCGAAATGCAGCTGGTGTCCGGCGAATCCAACTGTCAGCCACCCGTTTTCATCAAAGGTTCCGGGAGCATTGATCTGGTTGGAGATGACGGCCGTAAGGGCGCAGCGCACCTGGGCCGGCGTTACCGGCTCCGGCAGCATATGCCTCAGCGCCACGTCCGAAAGGGCGTGGAAAGCGCCGAAACGGTAAGCCAGTGAGCGGCCAACGATCGGGTAGGTTCCCTCCGGGGAGATGAGCCTTTCCTGGATCGCTGCGTAACGGGCATATCTCTGCGGCTGCTTGTCGTAGAACTCTCCCGGGGTGAGGCCATGCTTTGACATCACGTCCAGGATAGTAGCCATCATCGGCTGGATCACGAAGCTGTTGTAGTAGTCGATGTGCAGCATCCTGCCGTCACCGTACCATCCGTCTCCTTTGTACCATTCCACGAAACGGTCGAAGGCGTACTGGACGCGTTCATATTCCCATTCTCCGGTGAATTCGAAGAGGGCGGTCTCTACCATCGCCGAGAAGAAAAGCCAGTTGCTCTGGCCCGGCTTGATGACCCGTGAGGACTTCAGTTCGCGGACCAGCCTCACTTTGGTGGAGTCGTCCAGGTTGCCCCAGAGCTGTTTCGGGGCCCTGAGAAGTCCCTGGGCGAGGAAAGCCGCATCCACCAGCGGCTGCGAACCCTTGTTGAAATTCAGGTAATCCGGCGAAGACGGGTCCACTCCCTGGGCTATCGCCTTGACCGAGAGGTCGATGTACTTCTTGCGGAGCTGGCCTTCCGGAGTGTCGTCCGGGCCGAGTTCCAACCATGGGGAGATGCCCACTATGACCCTGCCGAGGGCCTCCAGATAGGTGCAGCTGAGGCGAGATTCCAGATTCTTGTTGGTAGTCTCGACCGGCATGTCGGCCTTGAGTCTCCCTTCGCTCAAGGCGGTGAGCATAGGCTCGCAGACCCTGTCCAGGGCATCAAGCCAGACAGCCCTGTCGGGATTGTCGGAATAGGTGTTCTTCAAGTTGCTGGTTTTCCCGCAGGAAACCAGGATGAGCCCCATGGCCGCGGTCAGGGCAAGGAATCGGGTTATCTTCATGACAGTGAGTAATATGTGATTCGTTTTGCAAAAATAACCATTATTCCTCATAATTATACACCGGATTTTGTTAACTTCGCATGATGCAACCACAGTTATAGCTAATCCCGCACACCCATGTCCAGAAAATCATTTTTCCGCCTCCTGGCCCTCGCCGTAATTTCTTTCATGGCTCTCAGCCAGGTGCAACTCAAGGCTGCCGACCTGAAACTTGTCCCGCTTCCTCAGAAAATCACCCAGGGCAGCGGAAACTACGTCCTCGGCCAGACAATGATTATATGCCCCCAGAACCTTGAAAATGAAGGTGCCTATCTCCGCGATGCCCTTGCCCAGCTCGGAGTCCGGGCGGTCGTGGGCAGCGGCCGTGCCCCCAGAGGCCTGAGCAGCATAACGCTCAAGACCGGGAATGTGCCCGGAGGGAATGAGGCATATGCACTGACCGTGACCGGCAAGGGGGTGACCGTGACCGGCGCCTCACCCGCCGGAGTGTTCTACGGAGCCGTGACCCTGCTTCAGCTCGTTGAAGGCTGCGGAGCGACCCTCCCGTGCGTGAGCATAGAAGATGCCCCGCGGTTCGGCTGGAGAGGCTATATGCTGGACGAGTCGCGTCATTTCTTCGGAAAGGAGAAAGTACTTCAGTACCTTGACCTTATGGCCTGGCACAAGATGAACGTATTCCACTGGCACCTGACCGACCAGCCGGGCTGGAGGATCGAAATCAAGGAGTTCCCCAAGCTCGCCGAGGAAGGCAGCAAAGGCAGCTACAGCACCTCCAGATACGGCTATGTCAAGGAGCGCGTTGGTACCGAGCCGGCGCTCTATTACACCCAGGACGATGTCAGGGAGATCCTCGCATATGCCGAGGCGAGACATATAGAGATCATCCCCGAGATAGACATGCCCGGGCACGCCAACGCCGCGGTATATGCCTATCCGGAGTTCTCCGGCGGCAGTGTGCCCCGTTTCGGCGCATTCACCTTCAACCCCTTCAAGGAAGAGACATATGCCTTCCTGTCGAAGGTGCTGCGTGAGGTCGCCGGGCTCTTCCCGTCGGAGTACATAAGCATCGGCGGTGACGAGGTGTGGTTCGGCCGTGCTTCGTGGGACAACCTTCCTCAGAAAGAGGCGTTTATGCGTGAACATTCACTGAAGGACCTGGTTGAGGTGGAGCAGTATTTCAAGGCCAGGATGTGCGACAGCATCCGGGCCATGGGTAAGAAGATGGTCGGCTGGGATGAGCTGGTGGAAGACAATGCAGACAAGAACAGCACAACCATCCAGTGGTGGCGCCATGACAAGCCGGAGGTGCTGGACAAGGCCCTGGAAACCGGTTATCAGACAATCCTTTGCCCGAGGCTGCCATGCTATTTCGACTACAAGCAGGACCTTTCGCAGAAGGTCGGTCCATCTCGCGAGGGCAAAGCCAACTCGGTTGAGGCCTGCTATAATTTCCCGGACCCCATCCTGGACGCCCACAAAGCAGGCTCAGAGAACATCATAGGCCTTCAGGCCAACCTCTGGAGCGAGACCATCACCGACGCTGACAGGCTTGACTACATGACCTGGCCTCGCCTCTCGGCCATTGCCGAGGACGGATGGACCGAGGCAGGGAGAAAAGATTACGCTTCGTTCAGGGAAAGGCTTGACCTTGTGCTGGAACATCTTGATTATGAGGACATATGGTATTGTGATGAGTCACATGCTGAACCCTATGGCTTCGAGATTACCAAGAAATACACCCAGTCCTTGCGCCAGTCGCTGGACAAGTTATTCCCCGTGCGTGCCTTCCACGTTGTCCTGCCGGCAGTGAACTATGCCGATTCCCTGATCGCATTCGTGAATGACGACCTTGGCCCGGCCGGTTTCAACCAACTCATACTCAATGTAAACTGGGCTTTCAATTTCAAGAGCCACCCCGAGCTGACCGCCTGGGGGGCCTGGCCTGTGGAGAAGATAAAGGAGCTGGTCAAGGCCTGCCGCAACAACGGGGTTGAACTTGTCCCGATGCTGGACCTGCTCGGCCATCAGTCCTGGCAGGGAAGTGTCGGCAAGCTGCTTACAACTTATCCCCAGTTCAATGAGACTCCATGGCTGGACGTAAACAAGTACAAGAATGGGGGCTGGCCGAATGAGGATGGCTACTATTGCCTGAGCTATTGCCCGAACCATCCGGACCTGCATCCTATTCTCTTTGACTGCATTGACGAGATCATGGACGCCTTCGAGGCTACCAAGTTCCACGGCGGGATGGATGAGGTGTTCTACATCGCCGATGACCGCTGCCCGCGCTGTGCCGGAAAGGACAAGGCGCAGCTCTTCGCTGACGAGGTCAACCGGATACACGACCACCTCAGGATGCGCGGCGCCAGGTTCATGATCTGGTCCGACAGGCTCCTGGACGGTGGCCGGGATGCCACTGGCTACGGAGAGTGGGAAGCCAGCAATTCCGGTACCCACCGGGCCCTTCCTCTCATTGCCAAGGATGTGATAATGTGTGACTGGCACTACAATGCGGCTGAGCAGTCGGCAGTGCAGTTCGCCCTGAACGGATTTGACGTGATTACCTGCGGCTGGAAGAAGCCGGATGTGACCCGTGACCAGCTGAGGGACATGGTCCGCTTCCGTGCCAATTCTTCACGCGCGACCAAGCCTCACTACCTGGGCTTCATGCAGACTGTCTGGGGCGGTTTCCCTAGGTTCCTGAAGGATCTCCACGGCGACCTGAAGCATGAGTCCGAAGCCAGGAACTATGTCAGCCTCAAGAAGATGTACACAGAATATTTCAAGAAGGAGCAGTAATGAACAGGTTTTTAGCATTTGTTTGTGGATTATTCCTGGCGGCAGTTTCTGCTTTTGCTGCCTCGGGATGGGGTGATTACGTTGTCGCATGCGGTGACGAGGACCTTTACATAGTGGACGCCGCCGGTTCCGCCGGCCAGACCCCCGAGGTCATATGGCATTGGAACGTGTTCGAGGCATATGGACAGGTCCCTGACCAGGTGCGGAGCTGGATCCGCGTGCTGGATGACTGCAAGCCTGTAGCCGGCGGGAAACAGCTCCTGCTGACCTCCTCAGCCGGGGGTACGATGCTGCTGGACATCCCGACACGCAAATGCCTGTTCTACGCCCACACTCCGATGGCCCATTCCGCGGATATGCTTCCCGGTGGCAGGATTGCCGTTGCGAACTCCACGAATCCGAAGGGAAACAGCCTTGAGATCTACAACGTCGGAGAATCGGACGTATGCATATGGAAGGATTCGCTTTACAGCGGTCACGGGGCCGTGTGGTCTGAGAAATATTCTCGCCTGTTCGCCCTGGGCTACAAGGAACTGAGGATGTACAGCCTTAAGGATTGGGAGAGCGACAGGCCGTCGTTGGTGCTGGAGAAAGTCTGGGAGCTGCCCGGAGCAGGTGGCCATGAGCTTTCGCGTGCGGGGGAGGACCGCCTTGTGGTGACAAATCATGGCGGGGTTTATCTCTTCGACATCCCCTCCGGGACTTTCAAGCCGATGCCCGGGATGAAGGGCCGCAAGAATGTCAAGTCCCTGAACTACGACGCTGCCAGCGGCCGGATGGTCTATACTGTCGCCGAGACAAGCTGGTGGACCAACCATATCTATTTCAAGGGTTTCCCGAAAAGTTTCGGGGCTTCCGTCTCCAGGGGCTCTTCTGTCGCCTCCCGGGGCGGTGACCGGGCCCTGGCCTTCGATCCTGCCTTCAGGCTCTACAAGGTAAGGGTGCTGGGCGCTGGATGGGACCCCGCCGTCCTCACCGAGGCTGACGCCTGGGCAGATGCGCCGTCGATGCCGTCCGTTCGCTGCGAGGGCAGCAACCTGCGCATATTCGATGATAACATATGGCAGTACGACAGCAAGAACATCCCCAAGGCGTGGGTCCCGCTCGGAGTGGATCCTCGTGACTCGGTTCGTAGCATAGGCTTCGCGAAGCTGGTCAAGGATTACGCCCCGGACATCGTCACGCTTCAGGAGTACTCCAGTCATATGGACATATACCTTGCTCCGAAGCTGCGGGCCCTAGGCTTCACGAATGCAATCGAAAAGGGTGAAAGCTGGAATTTTACACCAATATATTATGACAGCACTGCTGTCGAGCTCCTGAAGGTTAATTACAACCTTTATAAGCCGCAGACATTCAGCAATGCCAACACCAAGTCCTTCACTTCGGCAGTGTTCCGGCATAAGGGCAACGGCAAGGTGTTCGCCCTGATCAACACCCACTTGTGGTGGAAGAGGGACAATGCCCAGCCGGGCAGCATGATGGCAAAGGCTTCACAGGTGAGGCTTATGATGGCTGAGGCCGAGATGCTGAAGGCTGAGTTCGACTGCCCTGTATTCATGGCGGGGGACATGAACTGCGAGGAGAACACCGTCCCGATCCGGCAGCTCCTGGAGGAGGGATATGTGCCTTGCTACAAGGCTGCCACCGTCTTTGCCGACACCCAGAACGGTCATCACCTCTGCAGCGCCGCCGGCTACTCCGCCAAGAGCAACCGCCTCAGCCCCACCCGCTCCGAAGGCGCCATTGACCACTTCTTCATCTACAACTCTGGTGCGGCTGCTGGCGGAGCCGCCTCTCCAACAGAGGTGCTGGTGTACTACTGCATTACCAGTCCTTACACCCTGGCCCTCACCGACCACTACCCCAACTACGTCGACATCAAGCTGTAAAGCAGGGATTCCCCCTCCTCTCGGGCCGTGGAGCGGAAGTAACTGAAGGACAGTAACTTTATTAAATGACCTACCACGA
>CADCQP010000149.1 GCA_902803535.1 uncultured Bacteroidia bacterium
CTCTTATTCTCTTTTCAGACTTCTCGTTTGCTTCTTTTCTAGTTTGATTTCTCGTATCTCTCTCTTCCAATATTGTCAATGAACTTTAAGACCCATTTTTTCAAACGGGACCACAAAGGTAAGGACTTTTTTTAAACTGGCAAATTTTTTTCGCCTTTTTTTGAAAAAATCAGCGAAAAAACGGCTTATGCGCTGATTTTACCGGCTAAGAGAACGTCCTACGGCATCCGCCCAGCCCTTCTTGAGGGCGATCACCTTCTCTGAGGGGAGTGACGGGCTGAATGAACGGTCCACCTGCCACTGTCCCTTTATCTCGTCCAGGGATGACCAGAAGCCGACTCCGAGCCCTGCAAGATAGCAGGCTCCCATAGCGGTTGTCTCAGTCACCTTCGGACGTATCACACGGGTCCCCAGGACGTCAGACTGGAACTGCATGAGGAGATTGTCCCGGGAGGCGCCTCCGTCAACCTTCAGGGCTGAGAGGCCTACGCCGGCATCTTTCTCCATCGCCTGCACGATATCCATGGTCTGGAATGCGATCCCCTCCAGGGCCGCCCGGGCTATGTGCGCCGCAGTAGTGCCGCGGGTAATGCCATATATGCATCCTTTTGCGTACTGGTCCCAGTACGGAGCTCCCAGTCCGGTAAGGGCAGGGACGAAATAGACTCCTCCGTTGTCCGGAACGCTAGCTGCAAGTGCCTCGATCTCTGAAGAAGACTTGATGATCCCGAGTGAATCCCTGAGCCACTGCACGACGGAACCGCCTACGAAGATGCTGCCTTCGAGGGCATAGCTGACCTTGTCCCCAATCTGGAGGGCTATGGTGGTAAGGAGGTTGTTCTTGGAAAGGATGGGCTCGGATCCGGTGTTCATGAGCAGGAAGCAACCCGTGCCATATGTATTTTTCACCATTCCGGGTTCGGTGCACATCTGGCCGAAAAGGGCCGACTGCTGGTCTCCGGCTATGCCCGCGATGGGTACCGGATGGGCCAGGATAGCAGTGGACGTGTTACCGTACACCTCGGAACAGGAACGCACCGAAGGCATCATGGATGCAGGGATCCCGAAGAGGTCGAGAAGCTCGGCATCCCACTCCAGGGTGTGGATGTTGAACAGCATGGTACGCGATGCGTTAGTGACGTCTGTCACATGCACGGCTCCCTTGGTGAGGTTCCAGATCAGCCAGGAATCCACGGTACCGAAACGGAGGCGTCCGGCCTCGGCTGCCTCACGGGCGCCGGGAACGTTCTGGAGGATCCAGCGGATCTTGGTGGCGCTGAAATATGCATCCAGGATAAGCCCGGTCTTGGCGCGTATGAAGTCTGTCATCCCCCCTGACTTGAGCGAATCGCAGTAGTCCGCCGTCCTGCGGTCCTGCCACACTATAGCATTATAGACCGGCTTTCCGGTGGCGGCATCCCAGACGATAGTGGTTTCCCTCTGGTTGGTGATCCCTATTGCAGCGACGTCGGCGGAGGATATCCCTGCCTCGGCAAGAGCCTCGGCCATTACAGAAGCCTCCGAAGACCATATTTCCTGAGGATCATGCTCCACCCAGCCCGGCTGCGGGAAATACTGGGTGAATTCCTTCTGGGCTACGCTGCGGATCGATCCCGAATGGTCGAAGACTATCGCCCTTGACGAGCTGGTGCCCTGGTCCAGGGCGAGGATGAATTTTTCCATATGTCAGGTTTTATTTGATTACGCCGAGTTCCTTTCCGACCTTGATGAATGCCTCGACCGCACGGTCGATCTGCTCAAAAGTGTGCGCGGAAGAGAGCTGGACGCGGATGCGGTCCTTCCCTCTCGGAACGACAGGGAAGGTGAAAGAGGTGACGAATATGTTCTCAGCGGCCATGGCCTTGGCGAAGTTGCCGGCCAGGATCGGGTCATAGAGCATGACGGCGCATATGGCACTCTGGGTGGGCAGGATGTCAAAGCCCGCGCTCTCCATCTTCTCACGGAAGTACTTGACGTTGGCCTGCTGGCGGTCATGCAGTTCA
>CADCQP010000150.1 GCA_902803535.1 uncultured Bacteroidia bacterium
ATCCTGGACTCCTTCTGTCCATCCGATGCCAAGTGCGCTTGAGGATTCAACTATGGCCCCGGATGTGTCGATCTTGCTCCAGTCAACTTCAGTAGAGCGGCTGTCCAGGGATATAGGCCTGATCTGGAGGACATTGAATATGGCCTTGTCCCTTCCCGGATGGTCCATGTCGCCTGCGAATTCTATCTCGACCCCGCATTTCATCTCGTCCTGGGCGATGTCCAGGAGGGTGCGCAGGATTTCGGCCAGCGGGAATGTCCCATAGCGCAGGATGTGGGCGAAGGTAATGAACTTCGGGCCTTCAGGAAGAGGGGAATCGACGAGTCGCATCTCCTCAAGATTGTAGGTCGAAGCCACATGGCGGAGGTTCCTCATTCCAGTGCAGTTCTCTATGGGGATGCGCTCCAGGTTGACCGCATCATCCACGGATGTCTTGAACTTGTCCGGAAGGAGGTTCAGCGCGAACATGTATTTCTGTGTGTCGCGCATCGCAAGTTCCGGGGTTGAAGTCTGGAGGGCGCTCTTCGGATAGTCTGGAGAGAAGCGCAGGACTTCTTCGCCGTCCACCACGGCCCGTCCAAGGCCGAAAGCCACCTTTGCCACCCCTTCTTCAGGCTTTTCATGCCCGATGGGGTAGAGATTGACGGAACGCACGACTCCGGAGAAGGTCGGGAACCACCTGCCGCCGTCTTCGCTGCCGCAGATCTCCTGGACTATTATGGCCATCTTCTCTTCGGATATGACGTTCCCGGTCGCGAGTATGTAAGAACGCGAGGAGTTGTAGTAAACGCTTGCATATACGCTCTTGATGGCCTTTGACAGGAGGCGGAGCATCTGGTCCTCGTTCTCCGTACGGGGAATCATGTATGTTGAATAGACCCCGGCAAAAGGCTGGTAGTAAGAATCTTCCAGTTTCGAGGAAGAACGTATCGCAAGTGGTCTGTTGCTGTGCCTGAGGAATGTCCTCAAGGCCGTCATGAGATCCTGCGGGAGGGTTGCCGAAACGAACTCCGAGAGGATCTCCTGGTCGGTGATGTCGGAATTGATGACGTACTGGAGGCCGTTCTCAAGGATGAAGCGGTCGAAGTAGTCGGTGGTTATGGCGAGGGTCTTGGGCACGAGCACCCGGACTCCTTCCCATTTGTCGTACAGGTCGTATTTCTGCAGGATGTGGTTCAGGAAGGAAAGGCCCCTGGCCTTGCCTCCGAGAGAACCGTCGCCCAGGCGGGCGAAACGTATGGCACTGTTGTAGGAATCGTTGTCGAAGCGGGCCACGGCACCCAGTCCCTGCCGCACGCGGAAGTCATGGATGGCATCTGTAAACGTCTTTGCCGCCTCGGGGTTCCCCTTCATGTTCATGGCCTTGATCTTCTGGCCTACTGAGAAGACGCCTCTGGCCAGCAGCCACTTGCTCAGGTAGTTCCTTGAAATGAGGGCGTCCAGCTGGTCCTGTGGGATGTCCCGGAGGATCTTCTCGACGCCATAGAGGTCCGATGCCCTTGCGGTCTCTTCTCCTGTTGAGGGGTCCTTGACCACGAAGTCCCCGAAGCCGAAGTTGGCTCCGATGTACTCTGACACCTCATGGGTCAGGGTCTTTGATTTCTTCATCACGAATCCGGCCCTGAGTTCGTCTGCGACGGAGCGCATGCTCTCCTGTGAACTCTGGAGCAGGATGGGCATCTTGGGATCGTCTTCCCTGACAAGCCGGCACAGGTCAAGTCCTGCATCCAGCTTTTCGTCCGATGACTTGTCTCCCTTGTGCCTGACGAAGCCTATGTCTGATATGATTCCGAGCAGGTTCCTCCCGTAGCGTGTGTAGATTTCCACGGCCTCATCGTAGCAGTTGGCCATCAGGATCTTGGGGCGCGCCCTCTTTCGGAGGATCTGCTGGCTCTCGTTGAGGGCGTCCTTGATGGACTCCTTGTTCTGCACGAGGACCAGGCGGTAAAGGAGAGGAAGGTAGGTGGAATAGTACCTGACCGAATCCTCTACGAGCAGGATGGCCTGCACGCCGTCGTCCAGGATGTCATGCTCTGCATTGAGCTTGTCCTCCAGGAGCTTGATAATGGCGATGATAAGGTCGGTGCTGTTGTTCCAGCTGAAGATGTAATCGATGCAGGAACTGTCCTCGGAGGCAATGCGCTTGGATATCTCCTTGGAGTAGGAGGTCAGAAGCACTATCGGGGTCTGGGGAGTAAGCTGCTTTACCTCCCTGGCGAAGTCGAACACGTCGGCCGCGCCGATGTTGTACATGCTTATGATCAGGTCGAAATCCTCTCCTGAACGGATCAGTTCGAGCGCCTCGCCGACAGTTTCCGCCCGGGTGATGGCCGGGGGATTGCTCAGTCCGAGGCCGCTGTATTCATATGCGATCTGCTCGTCGATCCTTCCGTCCTCTTCGAGGGCGAAGGAGTCA
>CADCQP010000151.1 GCA_902803535.1 uncultured Bacteroidia bacterium
ACGAAGCAGAACTTGCGGCGGCCGGAACCTCCGGCTTTTCCGTCATTGAGCCTGAGCAGACCGGGTTCCGCCTCTTTGACACCCTTTCCGTTGTTGGTGTAAACTGAGCAGTTTGTGCCGTAGAACACCCTTTCGCCGGCCTTGAATTTCACCCGGCGGCCGCGGTTTGCCCTTCGGTAAAGAGTGAGCCAGCCCTCCTGGTCCAGGGACACCAGGTCTTCTTTCCCGTCTCCGTCCCAGTCGATAATGTATGGAGTGGTCCTCCACTGCGTGACCATGCGGTGCCTCTTGGGATACCACCAGTTCCACTCCGGCTTGAGGGTCTTTCCCTTAACGAACACGGGTCTGGCCGGTTCGAATTCCAGTCCACCCAGTCCGCGAAGCCATTCCACTTTGCCCAGGATGCTGTTGAATACGATGTCCAGCCTGCCGTCCCCGTCCATGTCCGCGACCGTCTGGACGGTGTAGCCCCATTTCTTTTCCGCCGGGCCCTGGATTGAGCCGTTGGGACCGGCCATCACGCGGAAGGGCTCGCCTTTGACAGTGATCATCTGGGGGGCTGCCCAGGAGACTTCTTTGCCTGCCAGGGGATTTCCTGCGACCCTGGCTCCGGATGAACCGTCGGTCACCGCTTCGTGTCCCGTCTCCTGGGTCACCAGACCCAGGTTCTTGATGAAAGCTATGTTCCCGGCCGAATTCCCGGCGATGATGTCCTGCCTGCCGTCCCCGTCGAAATCCACTGCAAACGGAGTGACCAGCGCCCCGAACTTAAGGGCTTCCGCCTTCTGCATCAGGAGTTTCTGGTTCTCGAACAGAGGCATCCCGTCTGAGGTCTTTCCGGTGTTGCGGAGCAGGGAGATACTGCTGTCTTCATCTCCGATGAAAAGGTCGCAGAGCCCGTCGCCGTCCCAGTCCCATGCCACCGGGACTATCATTTCTACATGCACATGGAATTCCCCGTCAGCATTGCCGAGCCTCCGTCCAGGGGCGAGGACCGGCTTCTGGCGCGTACCGGTGTTCTCGAACCAGGTCATCCCGTCGATGAATTCCCCGCATATGATGTCCAGGTCACCGTCCCGGTCGAAATCCGCGATGCAGGGCATAGGCGCTCCGTATGTCTCCAGATCGGCATCCCCGGCTTTCAGGCGGCCGCGCTGGTAATACTTTCCATCCACGTTCTCGAGGAGGTGGACGAATCCCCTCAGCGGACCGTTGGTCCATGTTCCGGAGGAATCATATGCATCATCCCAGCCGTATTCTTCCCATGTGTCGATTCCAACGAGGATGTCCTGGTCCCCGTCTGCGTCCCAGTCCACAAAAGACCACATGTTGAACCTCACCCGCTTGTAGAGGTCCTCGAACCGGTCACCTGAATATTCTATTTTCTCCCCGCCCTCGTAAGGCGCCTGGAAGAAATTGTCATACACGGTGTTGCCCACGGTGACCAGGGGCCTGTAACCCTTGGCGTCCTTCCGTCCCTCGGCTGACAGCCTGACGTTGGTGTCTCCCTTGGAACTGATTTTAACCGGCTTGTCGAAGAGGGGGTCGGCAGCCGTCCCAAGGTTCCGGAAGACATAGACACCCCTTGTCGGGGCATCGTGCATCGAGATCACCATGTCCGGCACTCTGTCTGCGTCGTAATCATACGGCAGAGGGTTGACCCACAGTCCCATTCCAAGGGGGACATGGAGTCCGGGATTGTTGTACATCACCAGCCTGGCCTCAGGCAGGCCTTCCTGTGCAGCGGCAAGGGGTTGGAAAAACAGCGGCGCAACAAGCGCAATCAAATATAAGCCTGTCATATGCAGGCGGGAAATCGATGTGGTCATATTCCAAAAATATGAAATATTGATTATTTTAGCACAAAATAACCACATAAATCATGAAGAAAGTCTTTTTCGCCGTTATTGCCGCCATCCTGGTCTGCAGCTGCTCTTCCCCCTCAGACCTCGTGACCCTTAACCGCTCCGAGATCCAGAAAGTCCGCAAGGGAATCCGTGCAGGCAAAGCCGAGTACATGCCTGCATATGAAGCACTTATCCAGAAAGCGGACGGTCTTCTGTCCGCCGAGCCCCTTGCGGTCACCATGCAGGAAATAGCTCCGCCCAGCGGAGACAAGCACGACTACATGAGCCGCGGCACCTACTGGTGGCCCGACCCCACCAAGCCCGACGGACTTCCCTACATCCGCAGGGATGGGGTTTATAATCCTGAGAACCAGAAGATTCCGGCAGACCGTTACCTGAAGACGACCTGCGCCAACGTCAACACCCTTGTCCAGGCGTTCTACTTCTCGGGAGACGAGAAATATGCGCAGAAGGCAGCTGAACTTCTCCGCGTCTTCTTCCTGAATCCGGAGACCAAGATGAACCCCAACCTCAAGTACGGACAGGCGATTCCCGGCATATGCGAAGGCCGTTCGATCGGCATCATCGACACCCATATCCTGGGTCAGACCGTTGACGCCCTGATACTTCTGGAGGACTCCAAGGCATGGACCGACGAGGACGCCAAAGCCCTCAAGGCCTGGTTCAAAGAGTACAACACCTGGATGCTCGAAAGCGAGATCGGCAAGGAAGAAGGCATCCAGAAGAACAACCACGGCACTGCATATGACTTCCAGGTCTGCGCATATGCCATTTACTACGGCGAGCCTGAAATCGCGGTGAAGCAGCTTGAGAACGTGAGCCGGGACATCAGGATGGACCAGCAGTTCCCCGCCGACGCATCACAGCCCCTCGAGCTCGCAAGGACCAATTCATGGGGCTACTCGACTATGAACACCAACATATGGGTAGAACTCATCCACACCGCCAAGAACCTCGGCATAGACGTCTGGCAGTGGAAGAACAAAGAGGGAGTCGGAGTCAAGGAAGCCATAGAATGGTACTTCCCCTACATCCGCAAGGAGAAGCCCTGGGTCAAGGAAGACATCAGCAAGACCATAGGCTCCGGCAACCTGCACAACGCTTTCAGGTGCTACTGCAAGCAGTTCTGCCCGGAGAAATACGACGAGCTCATCGCCACCCTCGATTCCTACACCAACGACAACTACAACTTCGAGACGGCCGTCGGCAACCTGCTGTATCCGATTAAGTGACGGTCGTTAAATAATCAACTAGAAGCGATAAAGAAATTATGAAAATCAGAAATTTTTTCCTTTCGGCGGCCGCCTTGCTGATGATGGTTCCGGCAGTGGCCCAGACTGTTTGGCACAATCCGCTTACAGAAGGTGAAGAACCCTATGTCCAGGGAAGGGCATGGAACTCGGAGATAGGGCAGACCTACCACCGTTTCCCCGACAGGGCCAAAGACATGGTCAGGGAAGCCGTCTGGAACCTTTCGCTGTGCTCATCCGGCCTGCTGGTGGATTTCTTCACCAATGCCGACAAGATAGTCATCCGGTACAACGTCAAGGGTAACAAGAACGCTGACAACATCCCGAAATTCGCCAAGAGCGGAATCGACATCTACAGGATCGACAAGGACGGAGTCCAGCACTGGGTGAGCCTTTTCGGACATTACAACTTCGGGAAGACCAACAGCGACCAGATTGTCTGGACCTTCGACAGGCTCAGTCCCAGCGATCCCAAATTCGGGGACGAGTACAAGGTCTATCTCCCTATGTACTCCGAGGTCGAGAACCTGGAAATCGGGATTCCGGAAGGGAAAGTCTTCCGCTTCGCCCAGAACAGGAAGGAAAGGCCCATAGTCGTTTACGGTACTTCGATAGCCATGGGGGCGTCTCCCTCACGAAACGGCAACGCCTGGACCAACATGCTTGAAAGGCGTCTTGACACCCCGGTGATCAACCTGGCCTTCTCCGGAAACGGAAAGCTCGAGGATGAGGTCTTCTCCCTCCTGAGCGAGATAGATGCCAGGGTGTACATCCTCGACTGCATCCCTAACATGGCCGGCAACCTGGACAGCGTGCTCGTCAGGACGGTCCGTGGCGTCAAGAAGCTCCGCAGCAAGAACAATGCGCCCATCATCCTCGCGGACGACATGTGGTACAATTATCCGAACCTTCACCGCATGCCGGAGATCTACGCCAAGCAGAAGGAAACATATGAGACGCTCGTCTCGATGGGTTTCAAGGACATATACTATGTGACCGCAGAGGATTTCGGCTTCGAGACCGATGACTACGGCGACGGTTCACATCCCAACGACCTGGGGATGAAGAAATATGCCGATGCATATGAGAAGATCCTCCGCGACGTGCTCGACATGCACCCGATGGAGAAATTCCAGCCGGTGCGGCAGAGGAGGGACATCGTCACATATGAATGGACTGACAGGCACAATGCCGTCCTGGAACGCAATAGAACCGCTGATCCTGAGATACTTCTGATAGGCAATTCCATCACCCATTTCTGGGGCGGGGAACCGCACGTTGGGAACAAATGGAACGGCGAGGATTCCTTCGAGAAGCTTTTCAAGGGCAAGAGGGTGACGAACATGGGATACGGCTGGGACCGTGTCGAGAACGTG
>CADCQP010000152.1 GCA_902803535.1 uncultured Bacteroidia bacterium
CTCCGGATCCTGAAAGGGTCACGCTCCTCGATGACTCGCTTCCGGCAGCAGCCTCGATGTCAGAACCGTCATATGAGATCTTGACGTCCCCGGAAAGGGGGTAATTCTCACTCGTGAGGGTGATGGAAGATATGCTGTGGCCCTCGAGCTTGCTGGCGTCCACTGTGACCTTCGCTGCGCTGAGCATGCTCTGGAACGGCAGGGCGGTCTTGCTGGTGGAGTAAGCGGCAAGTATCAGTTTCTCATCGGGGATGTTGCCGGTGACGGCAGCCTGGGTCCCGGGGACATATGCATTTACGGAAACAATGCCGCCCTCAGCGCTGAATGACGTTGCGGAGTTGTAGGGATACAGTGCGTAGAATTCTGTTGCAGAACTGCTTACTTCACCGGTTACGGGAGATGTAGCACCTGCTTTCTCAGTGGTGAATTCGCGAAGCGCAGTACCGTCATAGACTGCGATCTTCTCGCCTTCCTTCCAATTGAGGGAGAGCTTGTCGTCTCCGAGGGCGAGTTTCGTTTCCTCAACGGAACCAGCCTCTGCATTGAAGGTGACCTTAACCAGTTTCTCATCCTCCTGGGACTTCGGTGCACCCATCTCTTTTTCCGCGCAGGAGGAGAATGCCGTCAATATTGCTGCAAGGGCAGCGGCTTTGAATATGCGTTTCATTTCTAAGCGGGGAAAATTAAATCGTCCTCTTCAGTCATTTTCGGAGTCTGTGCCCCGCTTTGCGCGATTGTCTGCTCTGTCTGGATCAGCTGGATTTTGCAGACAGGTTCTGTGTAAAGTAATTTGGACATTGGTTATCAGTAAAATTAATCTTTTAGTACCTGTTGAGGGGCCTCCCGGCCGTCATGAAGTTCACCCTTCTCTTCACAGAGTCGAGTACAGCTTTGTGCTCAGCGAGTTCTGCCGCCTGTGCCGGAGTGGGCTCCACCCCTGCTTTCAGGCTCAGGGCCTCTACGTGCCTGGAGCATGAGGAAAGGACTTCATCTATCAGGTTGACGATGTCAACCATGTCTTTCTCGATGAATCCCCTTGATGTGACCGCCGGGGTGCCTACACGAAGACCGGATGTCTGGAAAGGACTGCGGTCATCGAAGGGAACCATGTTCTTGTTGACTGTTATGTCAGCCTTTACAAGCTGTTTTTCGGCGATGCGTCCGGTGAGATTCGGGAAGTTCCCGCGGAGATCGATGAGGATCAGGTGGTTGTCAGTCCCTCCGGAGACTACTTTGTAGCCTTTGGACATGAAGGCCTTGCACATGGCCTGTGCATTGGCTGCGACTTGCTTCTGGTACTCCTTGAATTCCGGTTGCAGGGCTTCGAAGAAAGCGACGGCCTTGGCGGCGATCACGTGCTCGAGCGGACCTCCCTGGACTCCCGGGAAGACGGCTGAATTGAGTATGTCGCTCATCTTCTTGACTTCTCCCTTGGTGTTGGTTATGCCCCAGGGGTTGTCAAAGTCCTTGCCCATGAGGATGACTCCTCCGCGAGGCCCGCGAAGGGTCTTGTGCGTTGTGGAAGTGACTATATGGGCGTATTTTACGGGATTCTTCAACAGGCCTGCCGCAATGAGTCCGGCAGTGTGGGCCATGTCGATCCAGAGGATGGCGCCGACTTCGTCTGCGATGGCGCGCATGCGCTCGTAGTCCCATTCGCGGGAGTATGCCGAGGCACCTCCGATTATCAGCTTCGGTCTGGCCTCGAGAGCTGTCTTCTCCATGGCGTCATAGTCGATCATTCCGGTCTCGGGATCAAGGCCGTAGGAGACTGCCTTGTAGAGGATGCCGGAAGCGTTGACCGGGGAACCGTGGGTAAGGTGTCCTCCCTGAGAGAGATCCAGTCCCATGAAGGTGTCGCCTGGCTTGAGGCATGCCATTTCCACTGCGAGGTTGGCCTGCGCTCCGGAGTGGGGCTGCACGTTGGCGTACTCTGCGCCGTAGAGGGTGCAGAGGCGGTCGATGGCCAGCTGTTCAATCTGGTCCACGACTTCGCATCCGCCATAGTAGCGTTTGCGCGGGTATCCTTCAGCGTATTTGTTGGTGAGAATGGAGCCCATAGCCTCCATTACCTGGTCGCTGACATAGTTCTCCGAAGCGATGAGTTCCAGGCCGGAAGACTGGCGTTCGCGTTCTTTCTTGATGAGATCGAAGATCTCGAGATCTGACTTCATATGCTGATAATGTTGTGTTTTTTCAGATAATCCACAAAGATAATCTTTTTTGCCGATTATGCCTCCATCCGGGAAGTGATATGGACATATTGTACGTCATCATATGCGATTGTGGCAGAAAGCCATCCGTCGTCCGTGAGCGAGACGTGCACATCGAACGCTTCTGGCGAACCCGGGGTGATGACGCTTGAGAACCGGCAGAGCTTGACCTTGACGTAGCGCATATGCCTTCCGCTCATCCTTTCGGCACATTCGCGTATGATCCGCATCGAGCACACTCCGGGCAGGATGGGATGGCCGGGGAAATGTCCCTTGAAGAGGGGACTCTCCGGATTGAGGCATATGTGGAAGACCGCTCCGTCGGGGCTTTCCCGCGTGTCTTTTATAGTGTAGAACCCTTCTGTCATGGTTGAGCTGTGTTCCGTCCTGCGAATTTAGCATTAATTTGCTATTTTTGCCTTATGAAAGACAGAAAACTCCTGAATTTCGAACTTCACCGGATCACTCCTTCGCAGTACAGGGAACTCCCTCCTGCGGGGCTCGCCGTGGTTCTGGACAGTGTCCGGAGCGCATTCAACGTGGGGTCCGTGTTCCGCAGCTGCGATGCTTTCAAGGTCGACCGCCTGCTGCTGTGCGGCATATGTGCTGTGCCTCCCTCCGCGGAGATCCACAAGAGTGCGCTCGGTGCGGAGGATTCTGTCCCGTGGCAGTATTTCGAGAACACCCTTGATGCCGTCTCCATGCTCCGCAGCGAGGGCTGGAAGATAGTCAGCGTGGAGCAGACTGTGGGGTCCCGCAAACTCGGCGAGTTCGTTCCTGTGGAAGGGGAGAAATATGCCCTTATTTTCGGCAACGAGGTGGACGGCGTGTCCCAGGATGTCGTCGATGCTTCTGATTTTTCAATCGAGATCCCCCAGTGGGGGACAAAGCATTCGCTCAACGTAGCCGTCTGCGCCGGGGTAGTCCTCTGGGATTTCAACCGCTACGTAAAGCGCTGATCCGGTCCGGTTTTTTAATAACCTTAAGCTTAAATCCTGAAATGTCAAACATCTATGTCGCCTCCAGTTGGAGGAATCCATATTATCCCGAGGTGGTGAAACGGCTGCGGGAGGAAGGGCACAATGTGTACGATTTCCGCAATCCGCCTCACGGCGGCAACGGTTTCCGGTGGACGGATGTGGACCCTGACGCATTCAGCTGGACATTTGAGGAATATGCCGTCGGCTTGCATCATCCTCTTGCAGAACGTCAGTTTGCCGCTGACCTTGAGGCCCTGAAGGAAACTGACACCTGTGTGCTGGTCCTGCCGTGCGGGAGAAGCGCCCACACCGAGGCCGGCTGGATGTCCGGAGCCGGGAAACGGGTCATAGCCTACATCCCCGAGATGGTGGAGCCGGAACTGATGTACAAGTTGTTCGACGGCGTCGTCGGGAATCTGGATGACCTGGTGAAAATCCTGTCGCTTTAGGCGCGATGCTGTTTCCGTAGCAGGAGCAGATTCATTCAGGCAGGTATTTAAGGCGCCCAATATGTTGCTTTCCCTGTATTTACGATACAAATGGAGAATCCGCTGTAAATTGACCCCCTTTGTCCTTTCCGGATTTAGGTTGACTCCGGATGGCCTCCTCATATTTTTTTATGAAGTTATTCTCAATTTCCTCAAGATTTGAAACGGCATTTTTCTCAAAATCCTCAAAATCTTGACGAGTCATTGCAATATGGAAAGGCTGCAGA
>CADCQP010000153.1 GCA_902803535.1 uncultured Bacteroidia bacterium
AACGCGGTTGATGCAACGCAGAAACTCAAGGCCCTCGCATCCAGCGGTGAGTTCAAGGGTGAACTCGGCAGCCTTGATGTGACCGTAGAACTGGACGAAAAAGCCAGGACCCTCAAGGTCAAGGACAAGGGTATAGGAATGACTGAAGAGGAGGTTGACAAATATATAAACCAGATAGCATTCTCTTCGGCCGGTGAGTTCCTTGAAAAATACAAAGACCAGGCAGGCAACATCATAGGTCACTTCGGCCTGGGGTTTTATTCTGCATTCATGGTCTCTTCCAAGGTGACCATCGAGACCCTCAGCTGGAAGGAAGGCGCAAAGGCCGTCAAGTGGACATGTGACGGTTCACCGGCATATGAGATGGAGGAATGCGGCAAAGAGGACAGGGGTACGACCGTAACCCTGTACCTGGATTCGGATTCCGATGAGTTCGCCGCAAAGGCCAGGATCAGGCAGTTGCTGGACAAGTACTGCAAGTTCATGCCGGTTCCCGTCATCTTTGGAAAGAAGCAGGAATGGAAAGACGGAAAATACGTTGATACGGACGAGGACGAGGTGATCAACACCGTGGAGCCGCTGTGGAAGAAGGCCCCCTCTGACCTTAAGGAGGAGGATTACATGAAGTTCTACAGTGACATTTATCCTGGCAAGGAGCCTCCCATGTTCTATATCCACTTGAATGTGGATTATCCCTTCCATCTTACGGGAATCCTTTATTTCCCGAAGATCAAGGAGCGCATGGCGATAGAGAGGAACAATATCCAGCTCTACTGTGACCAGATGTTCGTCACCGACCATGTCGACAACATCGTCCCGGACTTCCTGACCCTCCTCCATGGTGTCATCGACTCTCCGGACATCCCCCTGAACGTGTCCAGGAGCTACCTGCAGAGCGACCGCAACGTGAAGATGATCTCCAGCTACATTACAAAGAAGGTGGCTGACAGGCTTGACGAGATATTCAGCTCCAACCGTAAGGAATACGAGCAGAAGTGGGACAACATCAAGCTGTTCATAGAGTACGGAATGCTCGCTGACGAGAAATTCGGAGAGCGGGGCCTCAAGTTCGCCCTGGTAAAGAACACTGATTCCAAGTATTTCAGCCTGGACGAGTACCAGAAGGCCATTGAGACAGAACAGCAGGACAAAGACAAGAAGACCGTATGGCTGTATGCCTCGGATGTAGATGCCCAGTATTCTTACATAGAAGCGGCCAAGAACAAGGGCTGGGATGTCCTTCTCCTGGACTGCGAAGTGGATTCTCACTTTGTCAATTTCCTCGAGCAGAAACTCAAGGACGTGCGTTTCGCCAGGGTTGACTCAGATGCTGTGGACAACCTTATTCCCAAAGAGGATAAGCCACGCCTGGAGATGTCTGTGGAGGACCGCAGGGACCTCGGGACAATGTTCAAGGCCGTCCTTCCGCAGGAGAACGAGTACTATGTCGAAGGAGACAACCTGGGAGAGGATTCGGCCCCTGTCCTGATTACCCAGAGCGAGTTCATGAGACGTTACCGCGACATGGGCAAGCTGGGAGGCGGAATGAATTATTATGCCGAGATGCCTGATTCATATGAGATCAAGGTGAATATGCAGAATCCCCTCATCGGTAAGATATGGGATGCCCTTAAGGCGCAGGTGGCACCCCAGGGCAAGCTTCCTGAGGAAGCTCCCAAGGATGCTCCCGAGGAAGAGAAGAAGAAGGCACAGGAGGCCCGCCAGGCTGTGATCGAGGCTCATGACGGGGAAGTGCGCGACTTCGGAAAGGCCAATGAGATACTTCGTCAGGTCGCAGACCTTGCCCTCCTCTCAAACGGACTGCTCAAGGGGAAGGCTCTGGGAGAATTCATAGCCAGGAGCACGAAGGTCGCTGAAGATGCTTTCCTGAAATAGGATTTCTGGAATTAATTCCTATTTTTGTAAAAAGCGTCGAACAACATTATTCTGAACACTATGGATTCCGTTAAAGAAAGAATCTACAAGGCTGCCGATGCCGTAAGACCGCATCTTGGCGGGCGTGTCCCGCAGGTAGGCATCGTCCTCGGCAGCGGGCTTGGAAAACTTGTGGACAAGATTGAGGACCAGGTCGTCATCCCTTACAGGGACATTCCTGGATTTCCTGTCAGCACAGCGATTGGGCACAAGGGTAACTTTATCTTCGGCAAGCTGGGAGGAAAGGATGTCCTTGCCATGCAGGGGAGGATCCATTATTATGAAGGATATGACATGTCCGAGGTTATCTTGCCTATCCGTGTCATGAAAGTGCTGGGAATCAGCTACCTCTTTGTCAGCAATGCCGCCGGTGCACTCAACTTCGATTACAATGTCGGCGACCTGATGATCATCCGCGACCACATCAACCTTCAGCCGAATCCGCTCATCGGACCCAACCTGGACGAATTCGGACCGCGTTTCCCGGACATGACACATCCATATGACCTGGGACTGATAGCCAAGTCGGAGGAGATAGCTTCGGAGCTCGGCATTCCGCTTCACAAAGGGGTCTATGTCGGAGTGACAGGTGCGTGCTATGAGACTCCGGCCGAGATGCGCTTCTTCCAGATGGTCGGTGCTGATGCAGTCGGGATGAGTACCATACCGGAGGTTATTGCGGCAAGGCACTCCCAGATACCTGTTTTCGGGATGTCCGTGATTACGGATGCTTCCCTCAGGGACATAGATTCGGATTACAAGCTTGACGGAGAAAGTGTCGTCAAGGCGGCCGATGCGGCTGCAGACAAGATGACACTCTTGTTCTCTAGGCTGATAGCCTCTATCTAAACTTAGCGTTTAGTCTTTTACTTCCCCCGGCAGCGACTTTATGTAGATGTCCTGCTGGGGGAATGGTATTGCTATGTTGTGCTCATTCAGGCAGTTGTAAATCAGTTCTTTCGCCTTTGCCGAGTAGTCATAGTATGACTCGACGGTGACGAACTGCAGGGCGGTGAGCTGGATGCAGCTGTCCCCGAATCCGGAGAACCTTACCTTTACCCCGTATTCCTGGTCCACTATTTCACGCCCGAACTTGTCAACTGTGCTCAGTGGTTTGAGGGCTTCTATCACAAGCTCCCTGACCTTTTCTATGTCAACTCCATATGCGACGCCGAATTCGATCTTGGTGAGTTCGTATGAGTGGTTCCGAGTCAGGTTCTTGAAGTTCTTGTTGAAGAGGGTGGCATTAGGGAAGGCCATTATCGCCCCTTCGTCTGAGAGGATCTGTGTGCTCTGGTAATTGATGCTGTCAACCTTTCCTCGTACGCCGTCACATTCAACATAGTCTCCAATCCGGAGCCTGCCGCCCATCAGCTGTATGCCGTAGAAGAAGTTGTTGAGGACATCCTTCATGGCGAAGCCGAGACCGGTGGCAAGGCCGGCTCCGGCCACTCCGATCGCCGCCGTGGGGATCTTCCACATGACGAATATGGATATCACGAATATGCCCCAGATCACGATCGAGATTACGTTGTTGGCCAGGTTGAGGTTGAGGTCGGTCTCATGGATGTCATATGTGTGCAGTTTCTTCTGCATCGAGCGGATCTTGTAGAGCCTGTAGACGGCCTTCGCGGCATATTCGAGGTAACGGAAGAAGAAGTACATGGTGATGACGACCATGATTTTCCGTGCCGACAGGTGGATGTATCCTTCGATATCCAGGAACGGGAAGTTGAAGTACCTTGAGACAATGGAGGTTATGTCGAAGACGTCGGAAGCCAGGAAGATGGCTGCCGGAATACTCCATACGCTCGCGGCCGGGACGACCGCCATCTTGAGGAAGTCGTAAAGCCAGGATATCGAAATGAAATCTTCCCGTCTGTGCCTGGGCATATGCGGATGCTCTTCCTTGTACTTCTTGATGCGTTTGGAAACATGTGAGTTGTAATAATATGAGAAGAGCGAGTAGATTGCCTGGATGCTGATGATCAGGGCCAGCTGGAATGTCCACCAGATAAGCAGCTGGATTCCGAGAAGAACATATCCGCACCACACGATGACGGTTGTCACAGCCAAGACCGCGAAGGAGAGCCATCCGTGGATCACGGCTGCGTTGCCGTGGCCTTTCTGGCGGCTGCAGGCTATTTCCTGCCAGATGGTGAAGCCCAGCAGCACAGGAGGGAAGACGATGTTTACCAGGCTGTTGGGAATGAAGATGATGCGGAATACGATTATCGTGAAATACAGAATGATTATAGGCGCGTAAATCAGCAGGCTCCTTTTGCCGTCTTCCTCATTGTCCGTGCGGATAATGATGGAGGTGAGGATGGCTGCAAGCATCCAGGCGAATTCCACAAGCAGGCCGGAAGCCATAGAGATAAAGCTGTGGGTCGCGATCGAGCTGGCCAGCCACAGTGTCACGGCAAAGATGATGACTGCGGCAAGCATCTGGTACTCGGTCTTGTGACGGAGATAGGCATCGGACTCAAAGAAGCGGATCCTGTTATGGAGCAGCCTGACTGTGATTCTCATGAGACCTACCGCCAGGATGAGGTAGAAAAGGACGATTATGGCAAGCCATGTGACCATGGGGCCCCTCCAGTCGCTGTGTATCCCGTTGAGGCTGGTGTATTTCTCCTTTGTGTCAGCCGCAGCCCTTCTAAAGTAGCGCTGAGGCTGCCTGAGGATGGTCAGGTAATCTGTCTGGCCATCTTTGAAAATGGTCCTCTGGATCATGTTGTACCTTTCCTGCGCATAATCATATGCATTCTTGAGCATGATCCCGGTCTCTGCGTAGTAGGTGCTGTCACTGACTATGGTGGATTTGAGGGATTTGTAATTGTCCAGGATGGCGAGGCTGTACATGAGGCAACTGTCGCGGTTGACCCGCCCGATGGAGTCAAGGGAGAATTCATCGGACTCCAATGGGTTCTCTCCGATAACCAGGCTCATATCCAGGCTGTCAAGATGTTCTCTCAACGTCGTATCGTTCTGGATGGATGCCAGTGCCGGAGGCAGGCGCCTCAGGGCAGCTGTCAGCCTTTCGTAACGCTCTATTTCCGAGTCCATCAGTCCGACGATCCTGTCGAAAGGCATCTTGTTGCGGGCGAATTCGTTGTATTGCTTCGAGACCTCGTTCAGGGCATATGTCTGGTCAAATGTGTAGTCCTCTTTCTGTGAGTAAAGCATCAGCGAAAGTTCATTGCTTCGGTTGACGATACTCACCATCCTGGCATGCTGGGCGTTGCTTGCAGAGGAGGAACGCTGTTCCTGTGTGTGGATTTTTTCGTATGTATCGTGGAGCTCCTGCCTGAGTACGGCAAGGGTCTGGCCCAGGCTGCGTTCATTGAATACGGCAAAAGCCGGTATCGCGGCAAGGAGTGCCGCTGCGGCGACAATCTTCCTGATTTTCATGTCGTTCAGTCTCTCTGTTAGATGCTTTTTTTGTGTAGGTTAAAAACAAATATAGCTAAAAAATGAGTATTTTAGCAGTTCAAACAGACAGTTCATGTTCCGGACACTGCTCAGACAGGTTAAACAGTACAGGAATACGATGATCCTCACTCCCGTGTGGACCTCCCTGGAGGTCGTGATGGGAGTCCTGATCCCGTACGTGACCGCATCCATTATCGACAAGGGAATCAATGCCGGCAACCTGCCGGAGGTGTACAAGTATGGCCTTATCATGGTGGCGATGGCCTGCCTTTCGCTCCTGTTCGGGATCCTGGCCGGACGCTATGCGGCATATTCTTCTACCGGCCTGGCCGCCAACCTCAGGGAGGCAATGTACGGGAACATCCAGAAGTTTTCGTTTTCGGACATCGACAAATACTCAACCGCAGGCCTCGTGACGCGGATGACCACTGATGTGTCAAATATCCAGAATGCGACCCAGATGCTGCTCAGGATGTCTTTCCGGGCTCCGCTTAATCTGGTTTTCAGCGTTGTGATGTGCCTTATGGTGAACGTGAAGCTGAGCCTCGTCTTCCTCGCTGCGATGCTCATTCTCGGGGTGTTCCTGACTGTACTCATCAGCCGCGCCGCGAAGCTTTTTTCTGAGATATTCCGCAAGTATGACGACCTGAACGGGGTCGTGAAGGAGAACATCGATGCGATCAAGGTTGTCAAGGCATATGCCCGGGAAGACCACGAGATGTCCAAGTTCGACAGGGCGGCGCTGTCGCTCTATACGCTCAATGTCAAGGCTGAGAGCCTCATGGCGCTCAACGGCCCTGTCATGAATCTCGTAGTATATGCGTGCATGATAGCGCTCAGCTGGTTCGGGGCGCATTTTATCGTAGGGGGCAGCCTTACGACCGGGCAGCTCACTTCTCTCTTCACATATGTGATGACCATCATGTCTTCGCTTATGATGCTTTCGATGATCTTCGTGCATCTTACGCAAAGCGCAGCCAGCGGACAGAGGATAGCCCAGGTCATAAATGAAGTCCCGGACATGGAGGACCCGCGGGAACCCCTCCTCGAGGTCAGGGACGGCTCTGTGGATTTCAATCATGTGTGGTTCTCTTACAAGGGGGCCGGACTGGTTGACGGAAAGCCGGCGGATGTGGTTGCCTCCGTCCAGGAAGACAAGAAGGAATGGGCTCTTGAAGATATTGACCTGCATGTCGCCTCCGGGGAAACGATAGGCGTGATCGGAGGGACAGGCAGCGGAAAATCTTCTCTCGGGGCCCTGATCCCCAGACTCTACGACGCTTTTCGCGGAAGTGTGATGGTCGGAGGGAAGGATGTGCGGGACTATAGTATGGAAGCGCTTAGGAACGAGGTCGTTACAGTGCTTCAGCAGAGTCTCGTATTTTCCGGGACGATACTCGATAACCTTCGTTGGGGGAAGGAGGACGCAAGTGAGCAGGAATGCATCGAGGCCTGCCGCCAGGCGTGCGCGGATGAATTCATATCCGCCATGCCTGAGGGTTACAATACGGTGATCGAGCAGGGAGGTGCCAACCTTTCCGGCGGACAGAAGCAGAGGCTGTGCATAGCCCGCGCCCTGCTCAAGAATCCCAAGGTGCTCATCCTTGACGACTCTACATCCGCAGTTGACACGGCTACGGATGCAGCCATACGCAGGACATTCGCCACCCAGATGCCCGGAGTCACCAAATTCATCATTTCACAGCGTGTGCTGAGCATCATGGATGCTGACAGGATAGTGGTGATGGATGCAGGCAGGATCATTGGCTGCGGAACCCATGAGGAACTCCTGGCGGGCAACGAGGTTTACAGGGACATTTACCAGATGCAGACATCCGGGGGAGAAGGCGACTTCGATTCTCCGGTCGATGCACCTGCAGGAGCGGGGGAGGCGCAGCAGTAGGATATGGCAATGGGTTTCAACACGGCAGGCAGGGAGCGCTCCAGGGATATGCGGCTCCAGGGGGCCAGTCTCGGAGACCTCAAGAACTCCAAGACCGTCCTGAGAATGCTCGGGTTTGTCCTTAAGAATTACAAGGCAGGGTTCCTTGTCGTCATGGTGTGTATCGTGGTGTCCTCTCTTGCCACGCTTGCATCCACCCTCTTTACCAGGACGCTGATAGATGATTACATAACGCCGATGACCTTTGCAGCCGGTGATCCGGATTACGGGCCGCTCGCCGTCGCGATATTCAAGCTCATGGCAGTACTGCTTGTCGGTGTAGGCGCGTCATATGCCCAGAGCCTGATAATGATACATGTGGGGCAGGGGACGATGCGAAAGCTCCGGGACTCTCTTTTCTCGCATATGGAGTCATTGCCGCTGGGCTATTTCGACACCCATTCCCACGGGGACACCATGTCGGTCTATACCAATGATGTGGACACTCTCCGTCAGGTGATAGGAAGCGCGCTTCCACGGCTGTTCCAGTCCGTGGTGACCATAGTTTCCACCTTTGTTTCCATGATCGTCCTGAGCATCCCGCTCACGGTTGTGTCAATCCTGATGGCGCTGGTCATGTATGGTGTCACGCGGAAACTGGGCGGACTGTCAAAGAAGTATTTCACTGCCAGGCAGCAGAACCTCGGAAAGGTGAACGGCTTCATTGAAGAGATGGTGTCCGGCCAGAAAGTGGTCAAGGCATATTGCCATGAGGATGAGGCTGCGGAGGAGTTCGCCGCCCTGAACGAAGAGCTGCGTTCCAGCGTTTACAACGCCAACAAGATCGCCAACATCGTAATGCCGATCAACAGCAACATCGGTAATTTCGGGTACGTGCTCCTGGCCATTATCGGGGCCATCATAGCGATCGGAGGTTATGGGGGCTGGTATTTCTGCGGCCTGAACGGCTCTGTGCTTACCCTCGGTACCCTGGTTTCATTCCTTACCCTTCATAAGAATTTCACCCGTCCCGTTTCCCAGATATCCAGTGAGATCAACAGTCTTGTGATGGCTTCGGCCGGAACTGACAGGGTATATGCCTTGCTTGATGAAAAACCGGAGACAGACGAAGGGACTGTTACCCTTGAGAAAACGGGAAGGGACAACTGGGCGTGGAAGACCGCGGAAGGGGAACTGAAGCCACTTGAAGGACTTATCAGCCTCAAGGATGTGGACTTCTCATATGTTCCGGGCAAGCAGGTGCTCTACGACATCAGCCTCACTGCGTGGCCCGGCCAGAAGATAGCCTTCGTCGGAGGGACCGGGGCCGGCAAGACTACCATCACCAACCTGATGGGACGCTTCTATGAAATCTCGGACGGAGTGATCACATATGATGGATTCCCTGTTACCGACATCAAGAAGAACTCCTTGCGCAGGAGTCTCGGGACAGTCCTGCAGGAAACCCGGCTGTTCAGCGGTACAGTAATGGAGAATATCCGTTACGGGCGCCTGGAAGCAACTGATGAAGAGTGTATTGCAGCTGCAAAGCTAGCTTGTGCCGACCAGTTCATACGTCGTCTTCCCCATGGCTACTCCACTGTGATCAGCGGTGAAGGCGGCAACCTTTCGCAGGGAGAGATGCAGCTCCTGTCAATTGCCAGGGCGGCCGTGGCAGATCCTCCGGTCCTCATCCTTGACGAGGCGACATCATCCATCGACACCAGAACGGAAAAACTCATTCAGAAGGGGATGGATTCCCTGATGGCCGGGCGTACGACATTCGTCATAGCCCACAGGCTTTCGACTGTCCGCAATGCCGATTACATCATGGTCCTGGACCATGGACGCATCATCGAGAGGGGCAAGCACGGGGAACTGCTCGCGCTGAAAGGGAAATACTGGGAACTCTTTACGGGCAATCAGATTACTGCCTGATTCTTTTTCTGGAAACGTTTGCAGTTTCTTCCGCATATTGTTATATTTGTACGATATAACAATAAAAGATTCTCATTATGCTCAAAATCTATAAGTGCAACCACTGCTCCAACGTGGTTATCCTCGCGCAGGACGGTGGCGGTGTCCTTTCGTGCTGCGGCGAGCCGATGCAGCTGCTTGAGGCCAATGTCACCGACGCTTCCGCAGAGAAGCATGTTCCCGTAGTAGAAACCGTCACCTGCTCCGAATGCGGACGCCCTGTCGTCAAGGTGAAGGTCGGAAGTGCGGCCCATCCCATGGTTGAGGTCCATTACATCCAGTTCCTCATCCTGGAGATTTCCCGTGAGGGGACAGGCAGTGCCTATCGCATGGCCAAACTTCTTCCCGGCAATGCCCCCGAGGCGCGTTTCGCCCTCCAGAAAGGGGAGAAGGCTGTTGCCGTATATGCATATTGCAACCTCCATGGGCTTTGGAAGGCAGACATCGAAGGCTGACAGGAATCATCAATCAGAATCATCAAACAGAATCATAATATGTCTAACGTAGAAATTTCCCTGAAAAAGGACTGCAAATGGTCGCTTCTCGTCCCCACCAGCATGGGACTCCGTATCACTCCTGAAAACGGACAGCCGGTTCAATCCTCGGATGTATTCCATCTGCAGGCTACCAGTGCCGAGACCAACGTCGCCAGTATATCTTCTTATCTCGGACTTCCCGTGAAGGTCCTTACAACATTCGTCAAGGATTCTCCTTTCGCGGCTTTCATCAAGTCCAACCTTCGTGCCCGCGGCATGGCTTATGAGGGACCGGACGTGGCGCAGGGCGGTCCCTGGGGCTACAGGCATCAGATCAACATCGCTGACAGCGGTTACGGTTCAAGGGGACCTAGGGTCTGGAATGACCGTGCCGGAGAAGTCGGGCGCACGCTGAACGTCAAGGATTTCGACCTGGACCGTATCTTCGGCCAGGAGGGTGTCCAGATAGTTCACCTCTCAGGTCTTGTAGCTGCGCTTAGCCCTGACACCAGCCGTTTCTGCCTTGAAATAGCCCGTGCAGCCAAGAAATATGGCAGCAGGATCAGCTTCGACCTCAATTACAGGGCTTCCTTCTGGAAAGACCGTGAGAAGGAACTCCATGACATATTCACTGAGATCTGCTCTGTCGCCGACATCCTTATCGGCAATGAGGAAGATTTCCAGCTCTGCCTCGGTATTAAGGGACCGGAGGCCGGCGGAAAGGACATCGCCGCCAAGATTGACGGATTCAAGGAGATGATAGGCCGCGTAAAGGAGAGCTTCCCGAATGCGAAGGTCTTCGCGACCACTCTCCGTCAGGTCAACAATACCAACAGCCACAACTGGGGAGCCATCATGCTTGCCGGAGACGAGTGGCAGGTCGTTGAACCCCGTGAGATACATGTACTCGACCGTATTGGTGGAGGTGACGGATTCGTGGGCGGAATGCTCTATGCCATCCTCAAGGGCTGGGAGAGCGAGAAGTGGATTCAGTTCGGATGGGCTACTGGCGCCCTTGCCACAACATTCCTTACTGACTATGCACAGCCTGCCGACGAGGACCAGGTCTGGAGTATCTGGCAGGGCAATGCCAGGGTAAAGAGGTAGGATATGCTCTGGTACTCAAGAGGATCCAAAACGGACAATATCTCCGCTGAGGAGATCAGGGAAGCATTGTTCGGCGTATGGAAGGCCATGGGACCGAAACGCCGCGTGCTTGCCATCCCGCCTGATTTTACGCGCCTGAATTCATATGCCGGGCCGATTACCGCCATGGCAGATGAGTGGTTCGGTGACGCATTGACCGACATCATGCCTGCGCTGGGGACCCACTCTCCAATGACGGATTCCCAGATAGAGCATATGTTCCCGGGTGTGAGTAAGGACAAGTTCCGTGTCCATGACTGGCGCAATGACGTTGTCACGGTAGGAACGGTTCCGTCTTCATATGTAAGTGAGGTTTCCGAGGGCAGGCTCGATTATTCCATGGACGCCCAGGTCAACAAGCTTCTCCTGGATCCGTCTTTCGACCTGATCCTTTCGATAGGCCAGGTAGTTCCGCATGAGGTAATCGGCATGGCCAACTACACGAAGAACATTTTCGTGGGTGTCGGCGGCTCTGATTTCATCAACAAGAGCCATTTCATCGGAGCCTCATATGGCATGGAACGCATAATGGGCCGTGCCAGTTCTCCGGTCAGGGACGTATTCGAATATGCCAGGGTCAACTTCATCAAGGACCTGCCCATAGTGTATGTACTTACTGTGCGTGCAAAGAATGAGGAAACAGGTGAGATGGAGACCCGCGGGCTCTTCGTCGGAGACGATTTCGAATGCTTCCGGAAAGCTGCTGAACTCTCTCTTGAAACCAACTTCATCATGGTTGACCGTGAGATCGATAAATGCATCGTCTGGCTTGACCCGGAGGAGTTCAAGAGCACATGGCTTGGCAACAAGGCGGTTTACAGGACCAGGATGGCCCTGGCCGACAATGCACAGCTGATAATCCTTGCCCCTGCGCTGAAGGAATTCGGAGAGGACAAGACAATTGATTCACTCATCCGCAAATACGGTTACAAGGGGACACCTCATACTCTTGAGGCAACGATGTCCAATGAGGACCTGAAGGCTAACCTCGGGGCTTCAGCCCATCTGATCCACGGTTCTTCCGAAGGGCGTTTCCGGATTATCTATTGTCCGGGACCGGAGGTGAGCCGGGAGGAAATCGAGGGAGTAGGATTCGAGTGGGGCGACCTCGAAGAGATGGTCCGCCGCTATGATCCTTCTTCCCTTTCCGATGGCTGGAACCGCATGGCTGACGGAGAGGAGATCTATTACATATCGAATCCCGCCCTTGGCCTGTGGGCCTATCCGGAGCGCTTTAAAGACTGACAGGCAAGATGAAGATTGTCTGTGACAATAAGATTCCATTCCTGCGCGGTGTGCTCGAACCATATGCCGATGTGGTTTACCTGCCGGGAAAGGAAACTACCGCAGATGACCTCCGGGATGCAGATGCAGTAATAACCAGGACCCGTACCAAATGTAATTCCACTCTTCTGGAAGGTTCCCGCGTAAAGGTCGTCGCTACTGCTACGATAGGTTTCGACCACATTGATACCAGCTGGTGCGAATCCCATGGAATCATCTGGAAGAATGCTCCCGGATGTAATTCGCATTCCGTAAAGCAGTATATATCTTCCGTACTCTGCACCCTTGCGAAGCGGTTCGGTCTCGAACTCCGCAAGATGACGCTTGGAGTCGTAGGTGTAGGAAATGTAGGAAGCAAGGTTGCTGATGTCGGCCGGGCACTCGGGATGAAGGTGCTGCTCAACGACCCTCCTCGCCAGCGTGCGGAAGGTCCTGATGCCTTCGTCTCCCTTGACAGGCTCATCGCAGAGAGCGACATCATTTCCCTTCACGTGCCCCTGAACAGGGAAGGAGAGGATGCGACATGGCACCTTTTCGACGGAGGACGCATATCATCCCTCAGACCGTCCCAGATACTCATTAATTCTTCGCGCGGACCGGTGGTAGACAATGACGCCCTCAAGGCCGCGCTGAAGTCCGGAGGACTGCGTGCCGCCGTGCTGGACGTCTGGGAAAAGGAACCCGACATCGACCGGGAACTTCTCGGCCTCCTTGCCGTGGCCACTCCTCATATCGCCGGATACAGCGCAGACGGGAAGGCAGCGGGGACTGCTGCGAGCGTGAGGACGGTCGCGCAGGTCCTTGGACTTCCCCTGACACAGTGGGCGCCATCGGATGTCCCCGCCCCGCAGCAGGCACTGGATTTCACTGTGGATGCTTCTTCGCGGGAGGAACTGGACGTGGTTTCAGAGGCCGTTTTCCATGCATATGACGTGATGGATGATGACGCCGCCCTCAGGGCCGCGCCCCAGTCGTTTGAAAAACTGCGCGGAGACTATCAGATACGCAGGGAACCATCCGCCTTCACCCTCCGTCTGCACGGTGGTTCTCCCGGTCTCTGCTCATCGCTCCGCCTTTTGGGTTTCAATGTAATTTCTTCTTGATTTTGTAACGGATAATCAAATATTTTCAGTAATTTTACACAATATCGCATAATATGGCACCAGTATCAGACATAGGACTTATCGGTCTTGCCGTCATGGGTGAGAACCTTGTCCTCAACATGGAGAGCAAAGGCTTCCATGTAAGTGTTTTCAATCGTACAGTTTCCAAGGTTGACAAATTCATCGAAGGCCGCGGCGCAGGCAAGAATATCTACGGCGCACACAGCCTCGAGGATTTCGTGGCTTCCCTGAAGAGCCCCCGCAAGGTGTTCCTGATGGTCAAGGCCGGTTCCGCAGTCGATGATTTCATCGACAAGCTCATCCCCCTGCTGGATAAGGGCGACATCATCATCGATGGTGGCAACACCCATTTCCCGGACACTACCAGGCGCACTGCATACGTCGAGAGCAAGGGCCTGCTGTACATCGGTACGGGAGTCTCCGGCGGAGAGGAAGGCGCCCTCCACGGACCGTCCATGATGCCCGGCGGTTCTCCCGCCGCATGGCCATATGTGAAGCCGATCTTCCAGGGCATATGCGCCAAGGTCGCCGACGGCACTCCTTGCTGCGACTGGGTCGGTGAAGGCGGTGCCGGTCATTTCGTGAAGATGGTCCACAATGGCATCGAATACGGAGACATCCAGCTCATATGCGAGTGCTACCAGATTATGAAGGACATCCTCGGAATGAGCAACTCCGAGATGCATGACGTCTTCGCCGAGTGGAACAAGGGAGACCTGGACAGCTACCTGATCGAGATTACCCGCGACATCCTTGACAAGAAGGATGAGGAAGGTAAATATGTCCTGGATTACATCCTGGATACCGCAGGCCAGAAGGGAACCGGCAAGTGGACGGCTATTTCCGCCCTTGATGCAGGTGTCCCGCTTACCCTTATCGGCGAGGCAGTGTTCGCACGTTGCCTGTCAGCCCAGAAGGACGAGAGGGTGGCAGCATCTTCAATCCTCAGGGGCCCCGCTCCCGTCAAATTCACCGGTGACCGCAAGGCTTTCCTGGAGGACCTCCGCAATGCCCTCTTTGCTGCTAAGGTGGTGTCATATGCACAGGGTTACACCCTCATGCGTGCCGCTGCCAAGGAGTACGGATGGAATCTCAACTATGGTGGAATCGCCCTTATGTGGAGGGGCGGATGCATCATCCGCAGTGTCTTCCTCGGCAAGATCAAGGAAGCTTTCGACAAGAATCCCGACATAGCCAATATCCTGCTCGATCCGTATTTCAGCGAGAAACTCGCTGCCGCCCAGGACGGCTGGAGGAGGGTACTCGCCGCCGCCATTACTTCCGGCGTTCCCGCTCCGACACTTTCCTCTGCCCTTGAATACTATGACGGCTACCGTACCTCGAGGCTTCCCGCCAACCTGCTGCAGGCCCAGAGGGATTATTTCGGAGCCCACACATATGAAAGGACCGACCGCCCGCGCGGAGAGTTCTTCCACACCAACTGGACCGGTGAAGGCGGAGACACCGTCGCCGGAACTTATAATGCTTGACACATATTTACTAACATACAAACCAATATGAAATATTCATTTGATGATCTTAAGGGGCGCAATTGCGTCATTACCGGTGGATTCGGAGTAATCGGCTACGCACTTTGCAAAGGCCTTGCTTCTGCCGGAGTGAACATGGCTGTCATCAGCCGCAGCGCAGGCAAGTCCAACAAAGCTGAGGAGATTTCCAAGGAGTTCGGAGTAAAGTGCATCGGCATTTCCGCCAGCACCCTTGACAAGGAAGCCCTCGAGGCTGCCCTGGACGAGGTACACGAGAAACTCGGCAAGGTTGACATCCTTATCAACTGCGCCGGCGGCAACTCTCCCAAGGCGACTTGCAAAGTTGAACAGATGACACCTGGCGATGACCTGGCCGATACTTTCTACGGATTGGACATCAATGGCTTCAAGGATGTGTTTGACCTGAATTTCCAGGGAACGCTGCTTGCTACCATGATATTTACCAAGGACATGATCGAAGCAGGGAAGGGGAACGTCCTGAACATCTCTTCCATGAATTCCATCAGGCCCCTGACCAAGATCCCCGCTTATTCTGCTGCCAAGGGTGCAATCAACAACTTCACCCAGTGGTATGCCGTACATGTGGCCCAGATGGGAATCAGGTGCAACTCGATCGCTCCCGGATTTTTCCTGACAGACCAGAACCGTTTCCTGTTGACCGACGAGGCGACGGGTGAGCTTAAGCCCAGGGGAAAGAAGATCATTGCCAACACTCCGACCCACAAGTTCGGTGAGCCTGAGGATCTCATCGGTGCCATGCTCTGGCTCCTGAGTGACATCTCCTCATTTGTGACGGGAATCGTCGTCCCCGTTGACGGAGGTTACAGCGCATTCGGCGGTGTTTAATCAGAACCAATTGTATATTAACTAACAATAATTTATTAATTTTAAAATGATAACCAGAAGAGACTTTCTCAAGGACGTGGCAGTTGCATCTGCAGGTGTTGCGTTCATGCCCGGGACTCTGGCAAGTGCCCAGTCCAAGACAACGGCCAAACCCAAAGGAGACAAGGTTAAGATCGCCTACATCGGTATTGGTAACAGGGGTCAGCAGATCATCGACGAGTTCGCAAAGACCGGAATGGTCGATGTGGTGGCTCTCTGCGATGTCGACCTTGATGGAGATCAGTGCAAGAAGGTCCTCGGAATGTATCCGAAGGCCAAGAGGTTCAGGGATTTCCGCGAGATGTTCGACAAATGCGGCAATGAGTTCGACGCTGTCGCAGCTGCCGTTCCTGATTTCGACCACTTCCCGATCGTGATGCTCTGCCTCAACCAGGGCAAGCACATCTACATCGAGAAACCGCTCTGCCGTACTTTCCATGAGGCTGAGCTCATCATGGCTTCCGCCCGCAGGCATCCCAACCTGGCCACCCAGATGGGTAACCAGGGCCACTCGGAAGGCAACTATTTCCAGATGAAAGCCTGGACAGAGGCCGGTTTCATCAAGGATGTTACTGACGTGACCGCCCATATGAACAACGACCGTCGCTGGCACAAGTTTGATTCCAATATCCACAAGCTTCCCGATCCCGAACCGCTTCCCGCCAACATGGACTGGGACACCTGGCTTGGCGTCATCGGCTGGCACGATTACAGCATCAAGTATCATCAGGGCAACTGGCGTTGCTGGTATGACATGGGTATGGGCGCCCTCGGCGACTGGGGTGCACACCTGTTCGACACCGTTCACGAATTCCTTCAGCTGGGACTTCCGTACGAGGTTACCTTGAAATACACCAACGGGCATAATGATTTCTTCTTCCCGTATTCATCTACCATCCTCTTCCGCTTCCCGTCCAGGAACGGCATGCCGCCTCTGGATCTTACATGGTATGACGGTCTTGACAACCTTCCGCCGCTGCCCGAGCATTTCTGGGAAGCTTCAAAGGGCCCCGCAGCCAATGTTCCTACTACCAACCAGGGTAATACGGAGAACAGGAGGCTCAGCCCCGGCAGGATTATCTATGCCAAGAATGACCTCATCTTCAGGGGCGGTTCCCATGGAACTACTCTGAACATCGTCCCGAATGAGGCAGGAAAAGAGGCCATGAAACATATGCCAGAGGTTCCCAAGAGCCCGTCGAACCACTTCGAGAACTTCCTTCTCGCTTGCCAGGGCAAGGAGAAGACCCGTTCTCCGTTCGAGATCAGCGGTGTACTCGCACAGGTATTCTGCCTCGGTGTCATCGCCCAGAGGCTGAACACCCAGCTCTTCTTCGACCCGCGTACAAAGCAGTTCACTAACAATGAATTCGCCAATGCAATGCTCGTCGGACTTCCGCCGCGTCAGGGTTGGGAGCAGTTCTACAAGATGTAATTGATTCTTATCCAGGCATGAAGAAATTATTTACATTAATCGCCCTTGTACTTTGTGTGACAAGCGTTTCTGCCCAGGAGTGGACTTCTCTTTTCAATGGAAAGAACCTCAAGGGCTGGACACAGCTCAACGGTACTGCAAAGTACAAGGTCGTTGATAAAGCGATCGTAGGAGTTTCGACAGTCGGCAGCCCCAACTCATTCCTTTGCACTAACCAGAACTACGGGGATTTCATCCTTGAGTTCGAGGTGAAGATCGACGAAGGACTCAATTCGGGTGTCCAGTTCCGTTCCCTGTCCCTGAAGGATTACAACAACGGCAGGGTCCACGGATACCAGTTCGAACTTGATCCTTCTGCAAGGGCTTGGACCGGAGGAATATATGACGAAGCCCGCAGGGGCTGGCTCTATCCTCTGACGGACAATCAGCCTGCCCAGAAGGCATACAGGCACAATGAGTGGAACAAGGCCCGCGTCGAGTGCATAGGCACTTCCATCAGGACTTTCGTCAATGGTGTTCCCTGCGCCGATGTCATCGACGACATGACCCTTTCCGGTTTCATCGCCCTCCAGGTCCATTCCATCGGAAAGAACACTGAGCTTGACGGAAAGACCATTTCATGGAGGAATATCCGTATCCTCACCAAGGATGTCCAGAAGTACGCTACTCCGGACAATCCCGACGTTCCCCAGGTAAACGCCATTGCCAATTCCATCTCCCCGCGTGAAGCCGCGGATGGTTGGAAGCTCCTCTGGGACGGCAAGACGACCAACGGCTGGAGAGGTGCCAAGCTGGATCATTTCCCGCAGAAGGGATGGGTCATCGAGGACGGCATCCTCAAGGTTCTCTCAAGCAACGGCGCCGAGTCCGCGAATGGCGGTGATATCGTTACCGTGCGCACTTACAAGGATTTCATCCTGAAGGTTGATTTCAAGATCACCAAGGGCGCAAACAGCGGTATCAAGTATTTCGTGGATCCGGAAATGAACAAGGGTGAAGGCTCTGCCATCGGCTGCGAGTTCCAGATCCTGGATGACAACAATCATCCGGATGCCAAGCTCGGAGTCAAGGGTAACCGCAAGCTCGGTTCACTTTACGACCTGATTCCTGCTCCTGAGTCGAAACCGTATTATGGAAATGGTTTCTCTACTGCGATGATAGTAGTGAAGGGGAATCATGTTGAGCATTGGCTCAATGGTGTGAAACTCATTGAGTACGAGCGCAACAACCAGATGTGGAATGCTCTTGTAGCCTACAGCAAGTACCGTAACTGGCCGAACTTCGGCAATGCTGCTGAAGGACACCTGCTCCTTCAGGACCATGGTGACGAAGTCTGGTTCAAGAACATCAAGATCAAGGAGCTGTAGCTGTTCCTGCTATTAAAATGAAGAAGGAGCTGACTCTCAGAGCTGGCTCCTTCTTTTTGTGCTTTGTGCTTTGTGCGGGGAGTACGGGGTGTCCGGGGGACTCCGCTTCGCTCCGGCCCCTCCCAACGTCTACTGCGTCCCCGCGTGGCGGGAACTTGTATCCGTCGGGCCCCGCCCCCTATACTTGTCCGGGGGTGGACAAGCCCCCGGACACCCCGGACTCCCCGCAATGCCATGGGCTTACGGAGCATAGGAGCCTGCCAATAGAGGGTAGCTATTTCAGGATGTCATCGAGGACTCCGCCGGCAGTCTGCTTTGCGCCTGCGCCTGCACCCTGGATGACTATGGGCGAGGGGTAGAATGAAGTTGTGATGATGGCGGCGTTGTTGGTGCCGTTGAGGTTGAACAGCTGATGTTCTGGCCCCAGTTCGCGTACTCCCATCGTAGCCTTCCATCCATCTCCATCCCTTTCAAGGGAAGCTACGAACCTGCGCCTGCAGCCCCGTGCGAGGGCATCCTTGTAAGCTTTGGACAGTTGAGGTTCCGCTTCCTGGAGCATTGAGTAGAATTCTGAGAGCTTGCATTCGAAGAATTCCGGCCCGAGGATAGGATTCTGGACTACTGCGGCCTCTTCCAGGGGAACTCCGGCCTCGCGGCTGAGAATCAAGAGTTTCCTCAGGACGTCACGCCCGCTCAGGTCCAGTCGCGGATCGGGTTCGGAATAACCTGCCTCCTGGGCGTAGCGGACTACGTCGGCGAAGGACTTGCCGTCTTCTCCACCGCAGTATGTGCTGAAAATGTAGTTAAGGGTTCCGGACAACACCGCCTCAACCCTCTTTATCTCATCTCCGCTGTTTATGCAGGAAGCTATTTCTTCCAGGATGGGAAGAGCAGCTCCTACCGTCGTACCGTACCTCAGGGAAACGTGGTTGTCAACGGCAGCGGCCTTCAGCATCTTGTACTGCTTGTAGGGAGATGCAAAGGATATCTTGTTGCTGGCGACAACGGAGTAGCCTTTCTCGAAGAGATTGAGGTATTTGTAGGAAATGTCCGAACTTGCTGTCAGGTCCACGAACACTGAATTCTGGAGGGAAGTCTCTGCGAGGGCTTCGAAATATGCCTCATTTGCAGCACTTTGACCATTGGCCAGAAGCTCGTCAACCTTGCCTGTGTCTATCCCTTCCTTGTCGAGGATGAATCTGCGGCTGTTGGATATGCCGGCGACGTGGATACGCTTTCCGGTCCTTTCGGCAATCTTGTCCCGGTTTTGGGAGAGGATGTCCATGAAGGCTTTCCCTACGGTACCGTATCCCGCTATGAAGAGATTGATGTCCTTGTAACGGGATGTCTCGAAGAACTCCTTGTGGATGTAGCGTATGGCTGACTGTACATCTTTTGAAGAGACTATGACTGAGATGTTCCTTTCGGATGAACCCTGTGCGACAGCCCTGACAGCGATGCTCCTGCGGCCCAGCGCGGCGAGCATGCGCCCCGTTGTGCCTTTCTGGCTCAGTATGTCATTACCGACCAGGCAGACGATAGAGTACCCCGTCTCAACTTTCAGAGGCTCAAGCTTCCCAAGGGATATCTCATATGCAAAATCCTGGTCGACAGCCTTCTTCGCCTTTTCCGCATCCTTCTCGGAGACGGCAACGCACATGGTGTTGACAGAGGATGCCTGGGTGATAAGGATGATGCTTATGTCATTCTGGCTCAGTGTGCGGAAGAGCCTGTAAGAGAACCCTGGGACGCCTACCATCCCGCTTCCTTCCAGGGAGATGAGCGCAATGTTGTCGGAATTGGATATGCCGATGATCTCATTGCTGCTGCGCGGGGGATTCTGTTCGATCAGGGTCCCTTCGCCTTCGGGGTCGAATGTGCACTTTACATATATGGGGATGCGCTCTGCGACTACCGGCTGGATTGTGGGAGGATAGATGACCTTGGCTCCGAAATGGGACAGTTCCAGCGCAGCACGGTAGGATATGTTTTTAATAAGGGTGGCAGAGGGGGCCATATGCGGGTCTGCTGTCATCATTCCCGGCACATCCTTCCAGGTCTCCAGGGCGCGGGCCTTGCTGCCCACAGCCATCAGGGAGGCGGAGTAATCGGACCCGCCCCGGCCGAGGGTCACCATGCGGCCCTTCTCGTCTGAGGCGATGAATCCGGGAGTTACGAACAGGGACTTGATCGGGTTGGATTCGATCATGTCAGCTACGTTCGCATATGTCAGTGCAGTATCTACTACGTTCTTTCCTGTTTCGGAACTGGTACGGATGATCTTGCGGGAATCCACCCATTTCGTGGAAATTCCCAGGGAAGCCATCTTGGTGGCCAGGATACGGCTCGAGACGAGTTCGCCGCATCCCTGGATTGCGTCAAGGCTAGTCTGGCTGAGCTCCCCGAGGAGGAATACTCCCTGGGCGATGCCGCGGATCGAATCGAACACACTGTCACATGTTTCGATGGATTCAGCGTGTTTCTCGAAGGGCAGGAGGGCCTTGATGATTCCGTGATGGGTCTCCTGCCATGTGTCCAGGATGGCCTTGTAGGAGTCGTCGCGTGCCGCAGCGAGCCTGCCGGTGGAGATCAGGGCATCGGTGAATCCGCTGATTGCGGACACAACCACTATGGTCCTGTCACGTGAGACGGCCCTGGATATGATTTCGGCGCACTGCGCCATGTTCTCTGCCGAGGAGACGGAAGTGCCTCCGAATTTCAGTACCTGCATATGATCCTTCTATTTGAGATAACCCTTCTCGAGGAGCAGGCTGGCAATCTGGACTGCATTGGTCGCCGCTCCCTTGCGGATGTTGTCGCTTACGCACCAGAAGTTGAAGCCGTTTTCAAGGGTGAAGTCCCTGCGGATCCTGCCGACGAAGACGTCGTCTTTCCCCCAAGCGTACAGCGGCATGGGATAGACATTGTGTGCCGGATCATCCTGGACTACCACTCCGGGAATGCTGCCCATGAGTTCCCTGACCTGGTCGATCTCGAATGGTTTTTCTACCTCGATGTTGATGCTTTCGGAGTGTCCTCCCTGGACCGGAACGCGGACGGTCGTAGCAGTGACGGCGATGCTGTCGTCCCTGAGGATCTTCTTGGTCTCGTTGACCATCTTCATCTCCTCTTTAGTGTAGCCGTTCTCCAGGAAGGAATCGATGTGCGGGAGTATGTTCTGGTCGATAGGGCAGGGGTAGACGGCAGGGTATTCCCCCCATTTGGCACCCGCCCTTTCGGCCTCCATCTGGTGGATGGCCTTATAGCCGGTACCGGTTACCGACTGGTAGGTGGAAACAACTATCCTTTTTATCTTAAGCGCCTTATGGACCGGTGCCAGCGGCAGGACCATCTGGATTGTGGAGCAGTTCGGATTGGCGATTATCATGTCGGAGTCCTCGAGGACATCCCCGTTGATCTCTGGAACTACAAGTTTCTTGGTCGGATCCATCCTCCAGTAAGAGGAATTGTCAACGACCTTGCAGCCGATCTCGGCAAATCTGGGTGCGAGCTGGTGGGAGACCTCTCCTCCTGCGCTGAAAATGGCCAGTGAAGGCTTTGCAGCCAGTGCATCTTCAGCCGTAACCACATTCCATTCCTTGCCCATGAAAGAGACTTTCCTTCCCTTGGACTTCTCTGATGCAACGGGAATCAATTCGGTTACAGGAAAATGTCTTTCTTCAAGTACCTGGAGCATTCTGGTACCTACCAGACCTGTGGCTCCTACAACTGCTACTTTCATATATCAAGTTTTTTGGGTTAAGTTTTAAAGATAGATATTTTTTGTAAATTCGCAAAAAAAGACCCTTCTAACAACAGCATATGAGTGAGGAATTGAATTTCGCGAGGGACCTTGCCATAATTTTGATATCGGCAGGAATCTTTACAATCATATGCAAGGCTCTCAAGCAGCCTTCCATCCTGGGATACATCATAGCAGGTTTCCTTATAAGTCCCAACCTGGGGCTGTTCGGAATATCCAGTATGTCCGCCGTGAAGCAGTGGTCGGACATCGGCATAATATTCCTGATGTTCGGGCTGGGACTGGAATTCAGTTTCAAGAAGCTCCTGGCCGTAGGCAGCAGCGCCCTGGTAACCGCCGGGAGCAAGTTCATCGGAGTGTTCGTCATCGGGTTCCTTGTCGGCCAGGCCATGTCATGGAGCATGATGGAATGCATATTCCTGGGCGGCCTGTTGTCCATGTCTTCGACTGTCGTGGTCATCAAGTCATATGGGGAGATGGACCTGATGCGAAAGCCCTGGGCCGGAGCTGTCTTCGGGACACTCGTGGTGGAGGACCTGATAGCGATCCTGCTCATGGTCCTTCTTTCGACCCTCGCGGTTTCAAACAATTTCTCCGGAGGGGAGCTCCTGCTGAACCTGGCGAAGCTTGTCTTTTTCCTGCTTCTCTGGTTCGTCGTAGGCATATATCTTATCCCGACGATCCTCAAGAAGACCCGCAGGTACATCAATGAAGAAATCCTTCTGATCGTGTGCCTCGGACTCTGCTTCGGAATGGTGACCCTCGCAACATCTTCGGGGTTTTCTTCGGCCCTCGGAGCGTTCATGATGGGGTCAATCCTTTCGGAAACAATTGAGAATGAGCACGTATCCAAGTTGATCACTCCTATCAAAGACCTCTTCGGCGCCGTGTTCTTCGTCTCCGTGGGAATGATGATCTCCCCGGAAGTCATAGCTTCCCACTGGGTGGTAATCCTGATCCTGGCCGCTGTCGTGGTCCTGACCCATATCCTGTTCGTCGCCATGGGGATCATCCTCAGCGGCGGAGGGCTCGAGAACGCAGTCAACGCCGGGTTCAGCCTTGCCCAGCTCGGCGAATTCGGCTTCATCATAGCCAGCGTAGGCGTAACCCTTGGCGTCATGCGTGAATTCATATATCCGGTGATCATAGCAGTCTCCGTGATAACAATCTTCACTACGCCGTATTATATCAAATTTGCCCCCAAGGCATATGAACTGCTCCGCGGAAGGCTTCCTGAAAATGTCCTTGACCGCATTGACCGTCCGGACCAGGGAACCCGCCGTTCCGCAGCCGAACGCAGCGAGTGGCGCGAGGTGATAACGGCCTGGATTATCCGTGTGCTGATATATGGAGTGATCCTGACTGCAATCCTGCTGCTCTCGGTCCGTTTCCTGCCTTCCTTCATCGGGAAGATCCTGCCTGGTGCATCCACTTCGGTCCAGAATCTGGTCAACGTCGCTGTGACCCTTTTCATGATGCTTCCATTCCTCTATGGAATAGGCGTTTCCACAGGTTCGGCGAAAAGTTCCACGATCAAGCTCATCAAGGAGAAACGCGGTAATATACTCCCTGTCTTCGGACTCATGTTCGCTAGGATCTTCATAGCTATCGGATTCATACTTGCGGCTGTTTCCAGCCATGTCAACCTTGCAGGGTGGATGGTCGCGGCGATTTTCCTTGCCGGCGTTCTGCTTTTCATTGTCGCCAGATACTATTTCAGGCGCTTTGATGCTATGGAGGAGAGGTTCATGATCAATCTCAATGAGAAGGAGGAGGCTGCCAGGAGGCGTTCTCCGGTGAGGACTACAGTCCAGGACAGCATGGCCGGCTATGACGTACACATTGAAGAACTGGTCCTTTCTCCTGACTCGATGTATGTCGGACAGAGGCTTATGGACCTTCCCCTGAGGTCGGAATCCGGAGCGAACATAATCAAGGTGACCAGAGGCTCCCGCAAGATTGTAATCCCGGGTGGAGATGAAAGGGTCTATCCATTTGACAGGCTGCTTGCAGTTGGTACTTCGGAGCAGCTGTCAAGGCTCAGGGAACTGCTGGCATCATCTGTCTCCCTTTCCGAAGACGATTCGTCTGACCCGAACTTCAAGGTGGTCCCGGTCCTCCTTGGCCCGGATTCATGGCTTACAGGAAAGCAATT
>CADCQP010000154.1 GCA_902803535.1 uncultured Bacteroidia bacterium
CGGCTGGCGGATCAGCATGTTGGCTGCGTCGTCGCCGATGAAGCGGCAGGTCTTCGGGTCGAAATGCAGGGTGCGTCCGAGCCTCAGTGCGCATGCGCCTATGTTGACTACGGTGCAGCTGTGGTGGCCTATGATCTCGTCCAGTGCGAAATGCTGGCGGGACTTCACGCATTCGAGGAAGTCGGTGTGGCGGGGTTCCGGATCGGGCTGCTCGGCGATGATGTCCATCACGTTCGGGATGGTGCATTCGAATCCCTTGTAGAGCTTGCCCTTCGGGCCTTCGAGGTAGGGCACCTTGCCGCTGCTCTCGTAGCCCTCGCCCTCGAGGATAATCTTGCATCCGTCTTCATATGTGTAGGTGATCGAACGCCATGTGCCTACGGCGTCGGGGTGCTGCTGCGGGGCATCGACCTCTACCTTGATGGGATAGGTGTCGTCCTTGCCCAGGATGTACTGGACAGGGTCGATGTAGTGCTGTCCCATGTCTCCGAGTCCGCCGCTCTCGTAGTCCCAGTAGCCGCGGAAAGTGGAGTGGACCCTGTGCGGGTGGTAGGGCTTGTACTGGGCCGGTCCCAGCCACATGTCATAGTCCAGGACGCTCGGAACCGGCTGGGGGACAAGGTTTTCCTTTCCAGTCCAGTAGAACTTCCAGGCGAATCCGGTGGCTCCGGATATGCGTACGGTCAGGGGCCATCCGAGGGCTCCGCTGTCGACGAGCTTCTTGAGGGGCTCCACTGTCGTGCCCAGGCCGTAGAAGGTGTCCTTGAAGCGGAACCAGGTGTCGAGCCTGAAGATACGGCCGCGTTTGCCGACCTCTTCGACTACCTTCTCGCCTTCGGCGATGGTCCTGGTCATAGGCTTTTCACAGAATATGTCTTTTCCTGCCTTGGCGGCGGTGACCGCCATGATTCCGTGCCAGTGCGACGGGGTGGCGATGTTGACTATGTCCACGTTCGGGTCGGCTACGAGGTCCCTCCAGTCGGAATAGGCCTGGAGTTTCTGGCCGAAACGGTCAACACCGGCCTTGACGGCCCTGTCGAGGTGGTCCTTGTCAACGTCGCAGACTGCGACGAGGCGGCATCTTTCATCGGATGTGAAGTGCTGCCTTGACATTCCGATACCTCCGGTACCGATGATGCCCTTTGTAATCTGGTCACTCGGAGCGACATAGCTGTGAGCTCCCTGGACGCCTGTGTTCATTGCGCCGAGTACGTTCCTCGGCAGGATGGTGAAGAGGGCGGCTGCACCGCTCTTCTTCAGGAAGTCCCTTCTGCTTTCTGACATATGATTTTTGATGTTTGGTTGTTGTTTTCAGTAAAGGGGTACATCTGTGGCTGTACATTACAAAAATAGGATTTTTTTCGTAAGTTTGTAAAGAATCTCATAATATAAGACACTATGAAAACCATCGTACGGAAAGTTTTTCTCATGATGATCCTCGCCTGCATATGGGCGGATCTGGGTGCAAAGGTCGAACTTCCTTCTGTGATCGGGGACAACATGGTCCTTCAGAGAAATACCAGCGTGGCTCTCTGGGGCAAGGCCCGTCCCTCACGCAAGGTTGTCATAAGTCCTTCATGGACAAGCGTAAAGACCACTGTAACTGCCGATTCTGACGGTAAGTGGTCTGCAAAGGTGCAGACTCCCGGGGCAGGCGGCCCGTTCGAGATCACTTTCAGCGACGGAGAGTCCCTCAAGATAGGGAACATCCTCATAGGTGAAGTCTGGCTCTGCTCCGGGCAGTCCAACATGGAGATGCCTGTGGCCGGGTTCGGAGGCCAGCCTGTGGTCGGCTCCTTCGAGGCCATAATGGATGCCAATCCTTCGGTTCCGGTCCGTATGGCCACTGTCGCCAGGAAGGCCTCCAACGTGCCTCTTGACGAGTGCAAGACCGAGTGGAAGGAGCACACTCCCGAAGCTGTCGCAGCATGCAGCGCCACCGCCTATTTCTTCGGCATGCAGCTTTACAGGACCCTCGGGGTGCCCATCGGCCTGCTGATAAGCAACTGGGGCGGCTCTTCCATAGAGGCCTGGATCGACCAGGAGAACATCGAGAAAGGCTATGCGGGTGAGCTCAAGACCGCACATCTGGGCACCGCGGAGCTTCCCAAGAATCCGCACCAGCAGCCCGCATGCCTCTACAACGGAATGATACGCCCGATCGAGCCTTACACGGTCAAGGGAATCATATGGTACCAGGGCGAATCGAACCGCGGACGCGCCGAGCAGTACGTCAGGCTTTCGAAGACATATGCTTCATTCATGCGCGAGAAATGGGGCAACCCGGACATGCCTTTCTATGCTGTCCAGATAGCTCCTTACAATTACAGCGACCCGAAGGCGACCGACAGCCCGCTTCTCCAGGAGGCCCAGATGAAGGCTTCCCAGGAGATTCCGCATGCAGGACTGGCGACGACCCTGGACATCGGAAACCCCACCTGCATCCATCCTGAGCAGAAGAAGCCTGTAGGGCAGCGCCTTGCGGCCCTCGCCCTGGTCAATGACTATGGCTTCAAGGGCATTTCCGCGCGTGCTCCGGAGTACAAGTCGATGTCTGTCAAGGACGGGAAGGTCACCCTCCAGTTCGACCTCTTCGGAAGCAACCTTGCCCCGATCTACGGTCCGCTCGCCAGTTTCGAGGTGGCAGGTGCAGACAAGGTCTTCCATCCGGCTCATGCCGTTATCGCTTCTGACCGCAAGAGCATAACTGTCTCCTGCGAAGCCGTTCCGGAGCCGGTTGCAGTCAGGTATGCCTTCCACAATGTCGCGGAGGCTTCCCTGTTCAACAACTACGGCATCCCGGTAGGCCCGTTCCGCACCGACAGCTGGTAGGCCCTCAGAACCCTATCGGGCATGATTTCTTTTCCGGACGGAAAACGCTACAGGACAGTTGCTTCCCATTACAGGGAACTGTACGGGGGGCGTCTCCAGAAGCTCGTGTTGGACGGGGGATTCACATGCCCTAACCGGGACGGGACCCTGGGTACGGGTGGCTGCACATTCTGTGACAACGCCGCCTTCCATCCTGGTTATTCGACTGCTTCAATGCCCATCTCCAGGCAACTGGAGGAGGGCATTGTCTTCAGCCGGGTGCGCTATCCCAGGGCCAGTCATTACCTGGCTTATTTCCAGAGTTATTCAGGGACATATGCTCCTCTGGACAGGCTGAAGGAGGTATATCTGGCCGCACTTTCGTATCCTGGCGTGGTGGGGATCGTCGTGGGGACGAGGCCTGATTGCGTGGATGAGGAGAAGCTGGATTTCTTCGCCGACCTGTCTTCGGGCCGCATAGTGAAGGACTGGGCATATGGAAAGCCCTTTGACAAGCCTGTGGTCGTGCTGGAGTACGGGATTGAGTCATGCCGTGATGAGACCCTCAGGAGGGTGAACCGGTGCCATGATTTCGCGTGTGCTCAGCGTGCCGTGGCCATGACGGCTGAGCGCGGGATCGAGACCGGGGCCCATTTCATCCTGGGCCTTCCTTCAGAGACCCGCGAGACTATCCTTGAAGATGTCGCGAAGATCAATGCCTTGCCTCTGACGTCGGTGAAATTCCATCAGCTCCAGCTGGTGAAGGGGACCCGGATGGAGGAGGAGCACAGGCTTCATCCGGAAGATTTCATGGAGATGGAACTGCCTGAGTATATTGACTTTGCGGTTGACATCCTGGAGAGGCTGCGTCCGGATATGTGCGTGGAGAGGATCGCAGGAGAGGTGCCTCCGCGCTTTGTAAGCGAGCACAGGTGGGGGCTGGTGAGGAACTTCGAAATCCTGCATATGCTTGATGCCCGCCTTGAGGCGCGCGGCACGTGGCAGGGGAGGCTGTGTTAGTCCTTAATCATTGTTATCCTGTTCCTTTGTCACAAATCCTATTTTTGTCCTTGTTTTTAATTTCTGATCAGAATTAAGTTGTGCGATGGACTGGTTAATCAGTTCGAGTTGGAGTGCGGTTTCCTCATTGATTTCATTTTGGTCTTGCAGGATGGTCTCGACGTAGTCGTTGAGTTTGTCCACTTTCATTTCCAGTCTTTCGATTTGCATCTGTTGTGATGATAATTCGGATAGATGTTTCCGCATTGCCACAAAGGCACGCATAATGCGGATGTTAGCTAAAGCAGCAGTCTCTGAGGTTAGTACACTACTTAGCATAGCTATTCCAGATGCCGTGAAAGCAAAAGGAAGATACTTGTTTCCTCCTCTTTCTTTTGAGGTGCCATTTTGGCGCCTCAAAAGTGAAAACTCTTCAGTAGTTAATTCAAACATAAAATCTTCAGGGAACCGGATCTTATTCCTGCGTACCTGCCGTTTAAGATTTTTGGTCTCAACCCCATATAATTCCGCCAAGTCGCAGTCCAGCATTACCTGCTCTCCCCGGATTACATGAATCCTGCTTTTGATGATATCAATTTCTTCCATTTTTTAAATTATTACTCTGACACAGCTTCCATGAAACGACAAAGCGAGCTAGGTACGATACAACCTAGCTCGCTTTGCAGACTCTATGTCCTGCGGTGTTCAGACTTGTTTCTAATACAAAGTTAGCATTTTTTTTAGTCTTTCATTATTTGGCGAAGTGTCAGTCGTAATATCGCGGGTAAACCGGGTCGCCGCCGGGTTTGCGGGCCACTTCCGGGCGGTAGTCGGCTTCTCCGGATGAGACATATGCCTTTTCTCCTTCGCGGACTATGCGGCGGAATTCTTCGATTTCCTCGGGCTTCATCTTCGCCTTCTCTTTCCATGCCTGGTCGCCTTCTACTCCGGCGCGGCTGTAGTCGAAGGGCTTGAATCCGATTTTCCTGGCGGTCTTCAGGCTCTTGAAAGTGAAGTCTCCGTGAAGCGGGTCGTTGAACATGGGGTCGGCCACCAGGGTTTTCTCATCGTGGAGTTTCCGGAATTCAGCCAGCGTCATGTCGTTGAAGTACGGATTCTTTTCGGTGATGTCCCAGAAGCAGTTCCGGTCGAAGTCTGCATTGGCGTCCTTCCATCTGTCAGTCTTGCTCAGGAGGGGGAATCCGTCCTGCAGGATGATGTTGCGGGCAAATGTGAAAGAGCGGTGGTCCTCCTTCCTTGTCCATTGCACGGCATGCCATGTGCCCCATGCCAGGATGTTGTTGCGGATGATGTTGTCCTTTCCGTAGTGCTGGTGGAATCCTCCGCATTTGCAGGCATATACGAGGTTGTTCTCCATAATGATATGCGTGCTGCCCTCGTCGGTGTAGAGGCCCCATCCGCCGTAGTTGTGCGAATAGACGTCGTGGATTACGTTGTCGTGGACTGTTGTTCCCGGCTGTATGCCCAGGGTGTAGACTCCTCCCATGTCGTCAAGTTCTCCCCATCCGAGGTGATGGATGTGGTTGAAGGCGATTTCGTTCTCGAATGAGAGGCTCTTGCCGTAACCCCATACCCATCCGACCGAGAAGCCGGAGTAGCGCAGGTCGCAGACCTCGTTGTGAAGCGCCTTGATATTGGAGGATTCGCGGATAAGGACCCCGACGCCGGCAGGGAACACCTGTCCTCCTTTGCGTATGATGTTGTTCAGTATCTTGACATGCTGGGAATGGTCCATCTTTATACCGCCGCCTCCGAGGTCGTAGAGGAAAGAGTGTTCTATCCTGCAGTCGCGGGAATCGTCATATGCAATGGCATAGTTCCCGGTGTGCTTGATTTCGCAGTTCTCGATGACGATCCCTTCGGAGCCGCTGAGCATTACCGTGGCGTCCAGGTGTCCGGCCGCCTGGTGAGGTGTCGTGCCGTTGGCGGGCAGGATGTGGGAGGTGTGCTGGAAGGACAGGTTGCGGAACACCTTCCCCTTCGTTCCGTTGAGGATGAGGAGGTTCCTCAGGCCCGGCGCGAAGACTTCCGCCGTGGCGGGCTCCTCTGAGTCCCTTGGGATGTAGGTCAGTTCTCCGCTCCTGTCGAGGAACCATTCTCCGGGAGCGTTGAGGGCTCCTCTGTAGTTCTCCAGGCGGAACAGGTTGTGGCTGCTGTACATGGCGTGCAGTTTCCGGCCATGTATGTAGACGAAACCAGAATCGGGTTTCATGTAGTCCACGTTCTTGTAGGTGTTGTCCCAGGCCTGGTAGAGCATTATCCTGATTTCGCTGTCCTTTTTGTTGGCCTCTGACCAGTCTCCTCCGTTGATGTTCATGAAATCCTTAAGGTTCTGCGGATCGGTTGCGTAGCGCTGGACATAGTAGCCGTATCCTGCATCTTTCCCTTCCGTCTCGACGGGGGTCTGCTCAACCTGCCCGATGACTTTGAACAGCCCCTTGTCGGGGGTCCGTGCCAGTGTAGCTCTCTCTCCGTTTACGAAGAGCTGCTGGAAGGTCGCCCCGTATTTCACCACCTGCGGGACAGAGGTCTTCCACCATCCTTCAGGCGTGACCTGCCATCCGCCGATGCGGTAGCCTCCGCTGAGTACGGGCATATGCTCTGGATCGCCTTCGAACACCATGGGACGGGTGTGGGCTGCTGTGAGGGTTATGGGCCTGTCGAGGAAGTAGGTGCCCGTGGCGATGTGGATATATACCGTGTCCTGCCCGGGGAGCTTTCCGGCTCTTTCAATGGCGGCCTCGATGCTCTGTAATGGATCGGAGACGGTTCCGGCGGCGGAATCATTTCCCGTGACGGCAACATACAGGCGTTGTTGCGCATATGAAATCACGGAAGAGGAAATGATGACAAGGGATATGAGGATGTGTTTCATGGCTTTCTATTCAGGTTCGGATGCGAGGGCTTCCTTGAAAAGGTCGATGCCATGGAGCTGGAAGTCAGTTCCTTCCTCTGTGCAGGCGCTCCATGGGGCCATCATGAATCCGTAGAGGTGTTCTTTGGATATGACTTTCCGGCAGGTACGGACGAGCCTGCCGATTACGTCGTCAGCGTCAATATTCAGCTCACGGCGTTTGAAACCTACCCAGTTGGTTCCGCAGGGTACCTGGTCGAAACCTGCCTTGTCAAGGTCCCAGAAAGCTATCAGGCGTTCGTAGTCCCTGGTCTTGTTGGTCTCGGGGTCGAATCCGCCATATGCCTCGTCGTAGTACCAGTTCTGCTGGATGACGCTCTTGGGGCAGCGCTCGTAGTATTCGGGGTGATGCCAGCCGTAGTCGCACCAGACCCATGGCCTGGCGCCGTGTTTCTCCACTTCGCCGATTATGTACAGGAAATCGAGCCACCAGGATTCATCGACCCTCTGCATCCTGTACGAGAACGTGTTCTGATGGCCTATGTCCTCCTCGTCGTAACCGATGTGGAAGAATCTCGGGTGCCCGAAGATTTCCATGGCGTCGGCAATCACGTCGGAGCACATCTGGTAATATGGGGCGGACGAAACCATATGCCTGTAATCCTTCATCCATCCGTTGTGGGTGGTGGAGAAGTTGAGTTTCGGGATGACTTCTATCCCGAGGGCATTC
>CADCQP010000155.1 GCA_902803535.1 uncultured Bacteroidia bacterium
ACAACCGAATACAATGCCTAATTTCAACAATAACAGAGACTCACGCGTAAAGAATAACTTCGCGCACATCAGCATCTCGCTCGCGTCTCCCGAGGACATCACCGCCCGTTCATACGGCGAGGTCCTCAAGCCGGAAACGGTCAACTACAGGACGTACAAACCTGAGCGCGACGGACTGTTCTGCGAGAAGATATTCGGTCCCACCAAGGACTACGAGTGCTACTGCGGCAAGTACAAAGGTATCCGCTATCAGGGCATCGTCTGCGACAGGTGCGGAGTTGAGGTAACCCAGAAGAAAGTGCGCAGGGAAAGGACAGGGCACATCACCCTTACGGTCCCCGTTGCACACATATGGTACTTCAAGTCCAACCCCAACAAGATCGGCGCCATGCTCGGGATTCCCTCAAAGAAGCTCGAGTCGGTGATCTACTACGAGAAATACGTGGTGATCAACCCGGGAAAGGCCTACAGGATCGAAAAGGACGGCACTGAAGAACTCAGGATCCCCTACCAGAAACTCGACCTCCTCTCAGAAGAAGAGTACCTCGACGCACTCGACTCGGTTCCGGAGAACGACAGCCTGCCCAACGGCGACCCCGACAAGTTCGTGGCCAAGATGGGTGCTGAAGGCCTGTACGACCTCCTCGCCGGCATCGACGTGCCCGCACTCGCTAAGGAACTCCGCGCCAAGATGGCGAAGGAGACCTCACAGCAGCGCAAGACCGAACTCCTCAAGAGGCTGACCGTAGTGAAGTGGTTCCTCGAGTCCAACGGAAGGAACAAGCCCGAGTGGATGATCATGAAGGTTATCTCCGTGATCCCGCCCGATCTCCGTCCCCTCGTTCCCCTCGACGGAGGCCGCTTCGCCACATCCGACCTCAACGACCTGTACAGAAGGGTCATAATCCGCAACAACCGCCTCAAGAAGCTCATCGAGATCAATGCGCCGGAAGTCATCCTCCGCAACGAGAAACGTATGCTCCAGGAGTCGGTTGACTCCCTCTTTGACAATTCCAAGAAGGTCAGCGCAGTGAAGAGCGAGTCCAACAGGCCGCTCAAGTCCCTCTCCGACAGCCTCAAGGGCAAGCAGGGACGTTTCCGCCAGAACCTCCTCGGAAAGAGGGTCGATTACTCAGCCCGTTCCGTCATCGTGGTCGGACCTGAGCTGAAGATGCATGAGTGCGGTCTTCCCCAGGACATGGCGGCCGAACTCTACAAGCCCTTTGTCATCAGGAAACTCATCGAAAGGGGTATAGTCAAGACCGTGAAGTCCGCGAAGAAGATCGTGGACCGCAGGGATCCGATGATCTGGGATATCCTCGAGAACGTGATGAAAGGACATCCCGTCCTCCTCAACCGTGCACCTACCCTGCACAGGCTTGGTATCCAGGCCTATCAGCCGAAGATGATCTCCGGAAAGGCCATCCAGCTCCATCCGCTCGCATGTACCCCGTTCAACGCCGACTTCGACGGTGACCAGATGGCAGTCCACCTGCCGCTCGGCAACGCCGCAGTAATGGAGGCGCAGATCCTCATGCTCGGATCGCAGAACATCCTCAACCCGGCAAACGGCTCCCCTATCACCGTGCCTTCACAGGACATGGTCCTCGGACTGTACTACATCACCAAGGTCCGTCCGGGAGCAAAGGGAGAAGGAATGAACTTCTACGGTCCCGAAGAGGTCATCATCGCCTTCAATGAAAAAGTCATCGACCTGCACGCCAAGATCAACGTCCGCCTGCCGATCGACAAGCAGGACCTTTCCAAAGGCGAGCATATGGTCGCAACGACCGCGGGCCGTATCATCATGAACCAGTTCGTTCCGGACGAAGTCCCATATGTAAACGAACTTGTCGGAAAGAAGGCTCTCCGCAAGATCATCACCGACGTCATCAAGAACACCGGTGTCACCCGTACCGCCAATTTCCTCGACGATATCAAGAACCTCGGATACCACGAAGCCTTCAAGGCCGGTATCTCCTTCAACCTCGGAGACGTGCTCATCCCATCTGAGAAGGGCAAGCTCATTGACGACGGTTTCAAGAAGGTCGAAGACATCAAGGGGAACTACGAGATGGGATTCATTACCGACAACGAGCGTTACAACAAGGTCATCGACCTGTGGTCCTCCATCGACAACAAGCTCATGGGAATCGTGGAGAAGCAGATTTCGGCTGACCAGCAGGGATTCAACCCTGTCTACATGATGCTCGACTCCGGCGCCCGTGGATCCACCCAGCAGATCAAGCAGCTCTGCGGTATGCGTGGACTTATGGCAAAGCCCCAGAAATCAGGTGCTTCCGGAAATGAAATTATCGAGAACCCGATTACGTCCAACCTTAAGGAAGGAATGACCGTGCTCGAGTACTTCATCTCCACCCACGGAGCCCGCAAGGGTCTTGCCGACACCGCCCTCAAGACTGCCGACGCAGGTTACCTCACCAGGAGGCTCGTGGACGTTTCCCACGAAGTCATCATCACCGAGGACGACTGCGGCACCCTCAGGGGACTTATCGCTACGGCTATCAAGAACAAGGACGAAATCGTTGAATCCCTCGGTGAGAGGATCCTCGGCCGCGTTCCCGTCCATGATATCTACAACCCGCTTACAGGCGAGATCATCGTCAAGGCTGGTGATGAAATCCGTGAAAAGGCTGCCGACCTGATCGACACCCTTCCGATCGAATCCGTTGAAATCCGTTCGGTCCTCACCTGCGAATCCCGCAAGGGAGTCTGCGCCAAGTGCTACGGCAGGAACCTCGCTACGAGCCGTCTTGTCGAGCAGGGTGAAGTCGTGGGCGTCATCGCTGCACAGTCCATCGGTGAGCCGGGTACCCAGCTGACACTTAGGACCTTCCACGTCGGTGGTACTGCTTCTTCAACTGCAGCAGACTCCTCCATCGAGTCCAAGTACGACGGTAAGATCCAGTTCACCGACCTGCGTACGATCAAGCGCACTAACGGCGACACCGAACAGGAAGTCATCGTCAGCCGCATGACCGAACTCCGCATCCTCGACGAGAACACCGGAATAACCTATTCCGAATACGACGTACCTTACGGCTCAGTGCTTTACAAGCATGACGGTGACAAGGTCAAGAAAGGCGAACTCATCTGCGAATGGGATCCCTACAATGCCATCACCATCGTCGAAAAGGGCGGTATCGTACGCTTCGAGAACCTCATCGACGGAGTCACCTACCGTGAAGAGATCACCGATGAGATTTCGATCAACAGGGACAAGGTCATCATCGAGTCCAGGGACAAGACGAAGAACCCGACCCTGCACATCGTTGACCAGGAGGGCGAAAGCCTCAGGCAGATCAACCTCCCCGTCGGTGCACACGTCCTCTTCAACGACGGAGCCGTCGTCAAGACCGGCGACATCCTCATCAAGATTCCGCGTGCCATCGGCAAGTCCACGGACATCACCGGAGGTCTTCCCCGAGTCACAGAACTCTTCGAGGCCAGGACACCTTCCGATGCAGCCATTCTCTCCGAAATCAACGGCGAGGTGCTCATGGGCAAGGTCAAGAGAGGAAACCAGGAGATCGTGGTCAAGAATCCCGCCGGGATCGAGAAGCACTATCTCGTTCCCCTCACCAAGCAGATCCTTGTCCAGGAGAACGACTACGTCAGGGCCGGAACAAGGCTTTCCGACGGTGGAATCTCCCCGACCAACATCCTCGATATCCTCGGTCCTGTCAAGGCTCAGGAATACATCGTCAACGAGGTCCAGGCTGTCTATAGGCTCCAGGGTGTGAAGATCAATGACAAGCACTTTGAGATCATAGTACGCCAGATGATGCGCAAGGTCCAGATCACAGACCCGGGCGACACCGACTTCCTCAACGAGGAACTGGTGGACAAGTGGGACTTCATGGACAACAACGACCGCATCTACGGCAAGTTCTTCGTGGTTGACCACGCTGATTCCGACCGCTGGGGTGACGGAGACATCGTCGACGCAAGGGAACTCCGCAATGAGAACGACTCCCTGACCCGCCAGGGCAAGAAGACGATGGTGGTCCGCGAGGCCAAGCCCGCTACTTCCAAGCTGGTCCTCCAGGGTATCACCAGGGCTGCTCTCCACACGAACAGCTTCATCTCCGCCGCATCCTTCCAGGAGACGACGAAGGTCCTCAGCGAGGCTGCTATCCGCGGCCGCATGGACGGACTCGAAGGTCTCAAGGAGAATGTCATATGCGGACATCCGATTCCTGCAGGTACCGGACTGAAACAGTACGCCGACATCGTAGTAGGCAGTAAAAATGACTACGCAGAAGCGATGAACGAGCTGTAATCAGGCGAAATATCATTATCTTTGCTGAGCCGGGGAAAAATCTCCGGCTCAGTTTATTATGTATAGGAAACTCATCGCTTTCTGGACCGCGGCCATCATTCTGGCCACTGCGTGCTCGCAGGATTATCCGCAGAGACCGGCACCGACTCCCAGGCAGGCCTCCTGGCAGGATCTGGAGTATTACATGTTCTGCCACTTCGGCCCGAACACTTTCACCAACATGGAATGGGGACTGGGAAACGAAGATCCCTCCGTCTTCAATCCTACTGACCTGGACTGCCGCCAGTGGGCAAGGATCGCCAAGGCGGCAGGGATGAAAGGCATCATCATCACGGCCAAGCATCACGATGGGTTCTGCCTCTGGCCCTCAGCCCAGTCCACCCACACAGTGGCGCAGAGCTCCTGGAGGGACGGGAAAGGCGATGTGCTGAAAGAACTGAGCGAGGCCTGCAAAGCCGAAGGCATCCTTTTCGGGGTCTACGTTTCACCCTGGGACAGGAATCACCCGGCCTACGGAACCCCGGAATACAACAAGGTATATGCTCAGACCCTGCGTGAGGTTCACACCGGCTACGGGAAGATCTTCGAGCAGTGGTTCGACGGAGCTAACGGAGAAGGCCCGAACGGGAAGAAGCAGACATATGACTGGGAACTCTTCCACAATGTCGTACGTGAGCTGAGTCCTGACTGCGTCATGTTCAGCGACGTGGGACCTGACATCAGGTGGATAGGGAACGAGAAAGGCTATGTCGGAGAGACAAACTGGAACACCATGAATACGGAAGGCTTCACTCCCGGAGCCGGCGCACCGCCCAGGGAAGTCCTGAACCAGGGAGAGATAGACGGAGCAGTGTGGGTTCCCGGAGAGGTTGACGTCAGCATCCGCCCGGGATGGTTCTACAGCCCGGACACCGACGACAAGGTCAAGTCAACCGAAGAGCTCATGGGCATATGGTTCTCTTCCGTGGGACGCGGAAGCAACCTGCTCCTGAACGTTCCTCCCGACCGCAGGGGGAAGATCCACCCGGCAGACTCCGCCGCCCTGATGAACTTCAAGGCAGCCCGTGACAAGGCCTTCGCAAATGACCTGGCAAAAGAAGCCAAGGTCAGGACCAGGCGCAAGGGAGTGCAGCAGATGACCCTCGACCTCAAATGGGGCAAGGAAATCCAGGCCGGCATAATCGAGCTTCGTGAAGACCTCGCCAACGGACAGTATGCCAGCTCTTTCCGCGCGGAAAGCATATCCGCTGACGGTTCCTCCGTCCTCCTCTGCGAAGGCACGACGATCGGACACAAGAGGCTCCTGGCCATAGAACCGGCATCCACAAGCCATATCAGGGTCACGGTCTCCACCCTGGGCCCGACATCCATTGAAGCATCAGTTTATCCTCCCGCAAAATAAGACATATGCGCATATTCCATGCTCTCTTGCTCGCCGCAGCGCTGGTTTCCTGCAAAGGGCCGGTTGAAAGGATCACCGTGTCAAATGAAACTGAAGCCGACAGGGCTGACGAGCAGTTCGTCGTCAGGCGCACGGACCTCAGGATCGGCAAGAGCGAACTCCTGCCGGTTCTCAGCCTGAACGGGACTCCCCTGCCGTCCCAGACGGACGACATGGACGGCAACGGCATATGGGATGAGCTGGCTTTTGAAGTCTCTGTTCCTGCCGGAAGTTCACTGAGTCTCGGTGTAAAATGGGTTCCTGCTGCGGAACTTCCTAAGTTCGAGCCGCGTACGAACATAAGGTACGGCAAGCTTTCCGAACCGGGAAAACTCGAGGAAAGGGCATATGACAGCCATGACAAGTACGAGATTTCCCAGAGGAAGGGCCCCTATCCCTACCAGATGGACGGGCCGGGCTGGGAAAATGACAGGATTGCGATGCGCCTCTACATCGACGGGCGCAACAGCCGTGACATCACTGCCAAGAAGACAAGCAGGATGGTCCTGGATACAGTCGGCATAGGCCCGAACGGCAATCCGCTCTACACCTACAAGAACATGCGTGACTGGGGATATGACATCCTGGCCGTCTCAGGCTCTTTCGGCCCCGGTGGGATAGCCCTTGAACGTGAAGGGAGGGTCATCCGCCTCGGCCTGGAGAACAAGGACAGCCTCGACGTCATCGAAAAGACTGAGTTCCAGCGCATATGCGAGGGGCCTGTACGTTCTGCCTTCAGGATGACCTACACTGACTGGAACATCGGCGGGGATGACAGGACGAACCTTTCTGAGCTCATTACCATATGGGCGGGCAGGAATGGCTATGAGGAAGAAATCACTGTCGGGCAGATCCCTGAAGGCTGCAACATAGTGACCGGGATCGTGAACAGCAAACTCACCACTGATCCGGTCCGGAAGCAGATGGAAGGGATGGAGGCAATGTACACGTTCGACCGCCAGAGCGTTGACGGCCAGTTCCTTCTGGGAATGGGGCTGTTGATTCCATCAGATGAGTTCCAGGGCACATTCGATGCCCCGGCATTCCGTCCGGGCATACGTGACACCTGGCTCGCACGCCTGAAACCGTCTGCTGACGGGAAGTACCGCTATAATGTGTACAATGGATGGGAGCATGGGGTTGAGCCGTTCACTGATGCAGCCTCTTTCGGAAAAATGCTCGAGAAAGAAGCTGCCAGGATGTCCCGCCCGCTGAAAATCGTACTGGAATAAAGGGATCAGGGCCATGAGGGGAAGACTGGCAATTGCGGCGATCGTACTGTTGTCAACTTTTTGTGCATATGCACAGGAAGATGACCGCCTCTGGATTGAGGCGAGATGGAATTTCGACCAGGAGTTCAGTGACGGCAAGTGGAATGGGGAGGCCCGGGCTGATTTCCTTAACCTGCAGCTGTCCAAGCACTTCTCTGACAAGTTTTATTTCCGCTTCAGACAGAGGCTGGTGAACAGGATTGACTTCAACCATGATATCCTTTCTGCCACGGATTTCCTCTGGCTGACATGGAAGGCGACTCCCAAGTTGTCTTTTACCCTGGGGAAGCAGCCAATTTTCATCGGTGGATATGAGTATGATGCTCCTCCTATCGATGTCTATTACTGGGGCAAGTTCTGCCTGGGGCTACGCCAGTATTATGCCCCTGGAATATCCGCTGACTATGAGGTCAGCCCGGGACAGCATATAGCCGTCCAGTTTGCCGAGTCGTCGCTGGTTGCTCCTTACACCGGGAAATTTTCTTATAACATTGAGTGGAGCGGCAAGTTGTTCCCCTGGTGGAACACTTTGTGGAGCATGAATATCCTGGAAAATGAGGACAGGGGCAACCTGGGCATAGTTTCCCTCGGCAACAGGATGATCTTCGGCCCCCTGGCGGTCGATCTGGATTTCATCAACAGGGCCTCGCGGAGGCAGAAGAATTATCTCTCGGACTGGTCGGCGATCACTAAGATAATCTACAATGTCGGCCATTTCGACCTGTGCTCGAAGGCGGGATATGAGAAAAATGCCGCGGAGAATGTCGATGCGGACGGACTGACATATGACATTACCGTCCTTGCTGGAGAGGAATACATCTACGCCGGCGCCGGGATAGAGTATTTTCCGCTCAAAGAGAGGAACCTGCGCCTACACCTGGCCTATTACTGGGACTCCGACCACGACCACAGGCACAACGTCGTCCTCGGTGTCACCTACAAGTTCACCCTGACAAAACTCTGACAGAACTATACATATGTCCCTTCTCAGCATATTCCTGGCGGCATCGATAAGCGTCAATCCGTTTATCGGGGCTTCCACAAGCATAGATGCTGCCGGTATCTACCATGGTCTGGGCAAGACCTATCCCGGAGCCACCGCTCCTTTTGGAATGGCTCAATGCAGCCCGCAGACAATTACAGGAGGTGACAACGGTCCGGGATACAGCTATGAGCACAAGACCATCGAGGGTTTCTCGATGATGCAGCTCAGCGGCACGGGCTGGTACGGAGACATGGGTAATCTGCTCACAATGCCGACCACCGGCGAACTGAAGATCACAGCAGGCTCAGAAAAGGATATGACGGATGGCTGGAGGTCTCATTACGACAAAGCATCCGAGGAGGCTGAAGCGGGCTATTACAAGGTCTTCCTGTCCGACTACGGGATCCTGGGAGAATGCACTGCCACTCCGCACTGCAGTGCATTGAGATTCACCTTCCCAGACTGTGAGACTTCGCGCATCCAGATAGACCTTGCACGGCGCGTCGGAGGAAAGGCGGACGAGGAATATGTCGAGATCGCAGGACGAAAGGCTGTCAGGGGCTGGATAAAATGTTCCCCGAAAGGAGGTGGATGGGGACATGGAAAAGGCAATGTCTCCTATACTCTCTACTACTACATAAAATTCAGCAAGCCATTGAAGGACTTTGGCTTCTGGAACGGAGACCAAGTGGTGAGGGGCATTAAGCATATGCAAGGCGAGCATATAGGTTTCTTCACTGAGTTCGCCACGAAGAAGGACAGGCCCGTCACCATGAAGACCGCCCTTTCCCTGGTTGACGGAAAAGGGGCACGGAAGAATTACAATGCCGAGGCGAGGGGCCGCACTTTTGACAGGATGCTGGCATCAACTCAGAAGGCCTGGCAGAAAGCCCTTTCCGTGATTGAAATCGAAACCGATGATGAAGACCTCAGGACGATATTCTACACGGCGCTTTATCATACCATGCTCGATCCGAGAGACATTACCGACGTGGACGGGCGATACTGGAGCGCGGATGGAATCCACAAGTCTAAAGCCTTCCATAAACGTACTGTATTCAGCGGATGGGATGTGTTCCGGAGCCAGTTCCCGCTCCAGACCATAATCAATCCGGGGATGGTCAATGACCTCCTGAACTCACTCATCACCCTTGCGGAGGACTCCGGGAAGGGCTATTTTGAGAGATGGGAGATGCTCAATGCCTACTCAGGATGTATGCTGGGCAATCCGGCACTGAGTGTACTTGCAGATGCATATGCAAAAGGGATCCGCGGCTTTGATACTGAAAAAGCGTTTGAAACAGCCGTCAGGACCAGCGAGAAATTCCAGGGTTCTTCCCGGTCGATATCGGAAGTCCTGGAGTATTCTTATTCTGATTGGTGCCTGGCCGTCTATTCAAAGGCGATCGGCAAGGATTCTGAGGCTGACCATTATTTCAGGCGGAGCCTCCGCTATCGTGACCTATTCAACCCCGAAACAGGTTGGTTCCAGCCCAAAGATGATGACGGCAATTGGGTGCCTTATCCAGAGAAGGGACGGCTTTCCCAAGGTTTCGGGTGCATGGAGTCGAATCCTTACCAGCAGGGATGGTTCGTTCCGCACGACTGGAATGCTTTCGTAGAAATGCTCGGAGGCAGGGAAGCTGCCCTGGCGGACCTGGAGCATATGTTCGAAAACACCCCCCGGAATTATTCCTGGAACGACTATTATAATCACGCAAATGAACCGGTGCATTTCCTGCCGTTCCTTTTCAATCGTCTGGGGAGGCCGGATTTAACCCAATACTGGACACGTGACATATGCCGGAATGCCTATCACAATAGCGTGGAAGGCCTTGTAGGCAATGAAGACGTCGGTCAGATGAGCGCGTGGTATGTCCTCGCCTCTATCGGAATACACCCAGTCTGCCCGGGAGATACGCGGTACGAACTTACGAGCCCCGTTTTCAAGCGGGTCACTATCCATCTTCCGAATGGGAAGGATTTCGTCATTGACGCCCCCGGGAATTCAGAGGAGAACATATACATATCATCCGCCAGCCTTAACGGCAGACCCTTGGAGAGGACATATATCGATCATTCGGATATATTGTCAGGAGGCACCCTTACCCTGAATATGTCTTATCGAATACATATGCAATGAAAAGGATTATTATTCCAATGCTGGCCTGCCGCTCACGCATATGTCCCTACACCAGCCTTCTAGCGCGACCCCTCTGAATCGCTTAATATACCAGGGTCGTGCATTACTCCGCATCGCTCCCCGGACCGGGCGCGCCTCATGAGTCGCCGGCAGGGCAGCACTTCACTCCGCCGGCTCGACGGCTGACTTTTGCTTTCGAGCGGAGGCTGCTCTCCTCCGGAAGCCTTCGCTCCGCTCATCCCTCCCACGCCTAAAAGGCGCGGGCCCCTCCCGTTCACGTGGTCACGGGCGACCACGGGCTCCGGAGGAGACAGCCTGCCGCATCGAAATACATAAAACAGGAATAATTAACTCACCCGGATGTTGTGCGCAACCAGGATCTTTTATAAAACGTAGTGACTATTTCAAATACATTTTATAGATTTGCGGAGAAACTGATTTTACACTCTGATGCTCCGCTCCCTCAAATCTTTCCTCCTGTTTTCGGCATTTCTCCTCCCATTGGTCTGCCAGGCGGAGAGCCCTGGGCCAACCCGACAGGAACTGCTGCAGCGAAGAGACTCCATAATGCGGTCACGGCTATCATATCGACTATGGATATGATCATATTACAGTTCATTACTTCCAGAAAACAGTAAATGGTAGAGTCTATAAAAGCGGCTTTAAATTTAAACCTTAAGATGTTATCTTATGAGAGTGAGATGTTTAAAAACTGAAATCAACAATCCTTGGCCAGAATTATTAGAGACTGGATGGTGGAATGCAGACGGATATTTGACTATTGGAAAAGAATATGATGTATTTGCAATCCATTCCACATGGCTCAGGAGGAACATTGGATGCTATTTGATTTGTGACGATGTATATAATGACCAAGATTATTATTGGCCTCTGTATATACCAAACTTTTATTTTGAGGTAATTGATAATACAAAACCCCCTTTCTGGGCTGTTTCGTCAAAAGATCCGGATTACGAAGGACCTCCTGAAATTGGTCCGGATAAAAGGGGGAAGTACTCGTATTATGAAGCAATCATTGATGGAGATCCGGCAGCAGTTGCTACATTTCGAAGGATAAGGGCAATGACAATGTCATTTAACAAACTGATTGGATAGCGGTTCTTCTGAAGAGCATCTGTTCGATTAAGTTAGAGAATGAAGGCCTATAATATACATATAGTTTACTCATTACTATGAAAAATCTTTTACACATTATTATCTTCGGGACGGCTCTTGCCGCATGCTCGCCAAAGATCACATCCAACATGACAGGCACCTACAATCCGCTTCCGGATGATGCGGAAGTCGCAGTTATCGAATATGGGGCCTCGGCGCCCGATAATGCTGAACTGCTGGGAACAATCAAGATCGGTGACTCCGGCTTTACGATGAAAGATGGCTCCTATAACGCTGTCATTTCCCTTGCAAAGGAAAAGGCGAGACAAGCCGGTGGCAATGTTGTTCAGATAACAAAACACAAGGCCCCGGATATGGTCAGTTCAATACACCGTATTGAGGCTAACATCCTTCGCGTAGCCGATGTGTCTTCGCTCGTCCTTTCTCCCGATAACACCGTCAACACCAGTCATCCTGACTATGCAATAATATATTTTTACAGGACCTCCGGAGTGGGACCGCTGGTCAATTATGAAGTGTATATCGGAGAAGAACCGGTGTACAGGGCAAAGGTGAAGTCAAAGGCTGAAGTAAAAATATATGAGGCCGGAGACATGACCATATGGGCGAAAACCGAGTCCAAGACAACACTTCCGCTTAAGGTGGAATTGGGGGGAGAGTATTATGTGCGCTGCAGCGTCACCATGGGCGCATTTGTAGGCAGGCCTGCCCTGGAAAAGATTCCGGCATCATCAGGAAAAACGGAATATGAGACTATTCAAATAAAAGAATAAATGTATATGCGTAAAAAACTGTTTCTCAGCCTTCTGATACTGTACGCGTCCCTGTCACTGAATGCACAGACAATCATTACATCTGACCGGACAGTTGCTGAGAATGCTCCGTCAGTACGACTTTCAATCATGGGTGGCGGAGGATGCCGGTTGGGAAAGGCTGCATCCAACACAGAAGCTGCTCTCGCCGACCATGCAAAGCACACCAGATGGGGTGTTTCATATGGAGCCGATGCCAGCTGGTTTTTCTCCGAATCCTTGGGAGCAGGACTGAGATATAACAATCTCCATGTCGGGCATAAGACTGAAGTCACGGCGACATATGACGACGGCAGCTCACGCAGCGGACTTCTTGAAGATCAGATAAACATATGGTTCCTCGGTCCGCAGTGTTCTTTCCGGTTGATGAACGCCACGAAGAAAAATGCTTTTTATTTGACATATGGTCTGGGATATATGGGGTACCATGATTCGGCAAAACTGATAGATCCTTACACCATTAAGGGCGGCACTCTTGGGTACCTGGCTGAAATCGGCTATGATATCGGCCTTTCTAAGCATCTTGCCATAGGCGCTTCCTTTTCCTTATATAACGGGACACTCAGAAACGTCAACATAACAGAGTCATCCGGAGAACACAGGTCAGTCTCTTTGGAAAAGGATAAATATGAAGGTCTGGGCCACCTGGACCTGGCAATCGGTTTACGGTATATGCTGTGAGCCTCTCCCCGGCCCGGGGCAGGACAGGTCAAAGCGCTTGCCAGCCGATGTCGGGGCGGTAGAAGAGATTGTCGCAGGTGATGCGGGAAATGGCGGCGCGGGCGGAGGCGGAGGCCTGGGCGAGG
>CADCQP010000156.1 GCA_902803535.1 uncultured Bacteroidia bacterium
GACGGCCAGGGTGTTGACCCCGTATTTGCTGTAATCATCAAGCTGGGCTGACAGATGCGCCAGCGACTGCCCGTCTTCGGTGGCACTTGCCACCCGGATACCCCACATATTGAAAGGCTTTCCATCCATGAAGAAGGCACTCCCTTCAATGCTTAGTACATGCTGCGTCTTTCCGGGCAGCATGAAAACGGAAAGGAACAGGAATGACAGGAAGATCGCGAGCTTTTTCATGATTATAAATTTGTTAAAAATAATTATTTTTCGGACCATATTTCATTTTTGCATGGACAACACTAAAAGATTCTGGGCTGCAATTGCCATCCTGACTCTCGCATGCCTGGCCATATGCCTGCGGTTCAGCCCCCAATACGGAGCGGTGAGCCTCCCGGAAGAGGATTCAAGTGAATTCGTCACGCTGACTGATGCCGTTCCTGACGCGATAATGGAAATCCGGTATTATGGTACATACAATTTCACAGGGACCCGTGTTGACGGTTACGATGAACCTACCGCCCTTCTCACCAAAAAAGCAGCTGCGGCTTTGAAGGCAGTGAGCGACGATGTCATCTCACAGGGCTACCGCCTGAAGATCTACGACGCATATCGTCCCCAGAAGGGAGTGGACCATTTCGTACGCTGGGCGGCAGACATTCCGGACACGATGATGAAGGCATATTTCTATCCGGACCTGGACAAGAGCGTCCTCTTCGAACAGGAGTACATAATGGAGAAGAGCGGCCACACACGTGGTTCCACCGTGGACCTGACACTCTTTGACATGGCGACGGAGAAAGAACTCGACATGGGCGGAACCTTCGACTGGTTCGGCCCGGAAAGCCATCCGGACTTCTGCGGAAACCCTGACTCGGGAGAGTACACCGGCGACAACAGCAAAAGCCCTGAGGGACGCAGCATTACACCCGAACAATTTGCCAACCGGATGATCCTCCGAAGGGCGATGCTCCGCCATGGCTTCAAACCCCTTGACAGTGAATGGTGGCACTTCACCCTCCGCGACGAGCCCTTCCCTGACACCTATTTCACTTTCCCGGTCAGGGAACTGCGCTGATTATTACTCTTTGAATATATCGTTTTTTATCCATGCACCACGGTGCCATGGTAGGGTAATTGCAGTAATAATAGGCGACGCAGTTTACTGATTCCGCAACTATCCTATCCTGATTTATGGATTTAACATCAATTATCACTTCCATCCTAACCCTCCTCGCAGGAATCGGAGTATTCCTGATCGCATGCCAGATGATGAGTTCCTACCTGGAGGCAGCGAGTTCTGAAAAACTGAAAAAACTCTTTTCCAAAGCCTCCGGGAGCAAACTGCTCGGTGTAGGTATCGGAACGCTCGGAACGGCAGCTATCCAAAGTTCAGGTGCCACCACGGTAATGACCATCGGTTTCGTCAATGCCGGAATCATCTCCCTCGCACAGGCCGCAACTATCATCTACGGCGCCAACATCGGTACCACAGTCACCGCTCAGATCGTGGCCCTGGGAATGTTCGGAGGCAACTCAGTATCCACCAGCGTCATCTTTTCCGCATTCGCCGGACTGGGAGCATTCCTGGGCATCTTCGCCAAGAAAAATGCAGCAAAAACCCTTGGCGGAATCCTCGCCGGTTTCGGTCTTCTGTTCGTCGGACTCGAACTTATGAGCAGCTCTATGGAAGCGTTTGCTGCCCTGGACGGAATCAAGTCCTTCCTCTCCGGAATCAGCAATCCCCTACTCCTGGTCCTTCTGGGAGCTGTTTTTACAGCCATAATACAAAGTTCCTCTGTGATGACATCCATTGCACTTGCAATGGTTGTGACAGGACTTATCGGCATTGACCAGGGCATTTTCCTTACGATGGGTTCCAACATCGGTTCCTGCGTGGTTGCAGTGATCGCTGGTGTGACAAGCGGTACCAATGCCAAACGCACGGCCCTGATCCATCTCTTGTTCAACTGCTCCGGTGTGCTGATATTCTTGCTAGCTGCAATGGTGCTTGGCTTGTTCGACATTTCATATGGCAGCCTGTTCGAAAAAGTCTTCCCATCCGCACCCCAGGTCCAGCTCGCAATGTTCCACACCTTCTTCAACACGGTGACTGTTGCGCTCATGCTGCCACTGACTGGTGCCCTGGTGGCCCTTGTAACAAGGATGATCCAGGACAAACCTGTATCCACAGACTCCGGATTCACCCTGAAATATGTGGATGAGAACATGCTCAGGACTCCTCCCGTAGCCGTTTCACAGGTCAAGCGTGAGATTCTCAGGATGTCCGTAATCGCCCTCCAGAACGTAGACCGCAGCCTTGAAATGGCCACAAGCCTAGATTTCTCAGAAAAGCCGGCCTTCGATAAAGATGAGCAGCAGCTTAACTTCATCAACCGCGAATTGATTGAATTCAACGTGCGGTTAAGCGGAAAAAGAGGACTCGGAGAAAAAGACAGGACCTATCTGTCAGGCACTTACAGGAGCATACGTGACCTGGAAAGGATTGGTGACTACGCCGAGAACATCGTCGAATACGCAGCGACGCTCGCAGATTCCAGCCAGCAGTTCTCCGATGATGCCAAATACGAGATAAGCCAGCTTAAGGCCCTGCTTCACCAATTGTACGATAACGCGATGGACGCCTATCAGAACGAGAGCCTGGAGTCTCTTGAAAAGGCCAATGTCATCGAGGAAGAGATTGATGACTACACGCGAAGGATGGAGGAGGGGCACATCGCCAGGATGGAGAAAGGCATATGCACCCCATCGGTTGGCGCCCAGTATCTGGAGCTGTCATCCAACGCAGAGCGAATCGCAGACCATATGATCAATATAGCAAAGTCTATCCGCTCACTTAAAGACAAGAATTGAGGGATAGTTTGATTGAATTGATGTTCCTGCCGCACTGGATACCTTCACGCCTGGCGGAAAAGAAGGATCCGTCAGTGTAGGTGTCAATTCCAAAAACTTGCACATTCCCCGAGGGGACGCCTGCCTCTTCCAACAACCACCTGTTTGCCTCGAAAAGATCGACATGATGCCCGCCTGACATGGGCGTGCCGTCCCCTGTCCCGCGGAAAGACCATATCCGTTCCATGGGGAAACCGGAATCTTTGAAGCGCGCAACAACCTCCTCCCCCACCTGGAAGCTGTCCGGACCGATAGCGGGACCGATAACCGCACGCATATGCCCGACACTGCAACGGAACCGCCGTTCCATCAAGTCGATGGCTTTCTGAGAAATATGCAGTACCGTCCCCTTCCATCCGGAATGCACCGCGGCGACGACCCGCCGGACCGGATCATATAACAACACGGGTACGCAATCGGCCGTCCTGACGCCGATGGCAACTTCCGGGAGGTCAGTCACGAAAGCATCGAATCCTTCCAGGTCTTCCCTGGTCATCCCTGGCCTGTCAATGACCGCAACCTTGCATCCATGGACCTGATGTCCCTGGATGACGGGGTACGGCAGCTCGGAGTTTCTCCTGGAAGAGAACGCATCAACTCCCGGGCCCATGTCATATTTGAGCAAATCCGAAAACATGGTACCAATATAGTATTTTTACCCGGATTCATTGTTGATCCAATATGCCACAAAGAATAATCACATTATTGTGACACGAAATAGTTAAATCGTATGACAAAATGATACTGAAATACCAGATTGCCTTCAAACTTCGCCCCAACGGAAAGGGAAAGAACCTTTTCCAAATCCAGCAACACGCCACTTTCAATGGTCAGCGACTGATATCTTCTACGGGCTGCCAGTTGAATGATCTTGACGCCTGGGATGCGGAGAATCAGTGTGTGAAGGATGGGTATAAGGGGCCAAAGGGAGAGACAACCGATGACATCATCGGCCTGAAGAACTCTTCCATCGAAAAGAAACTGCGTTTTCTCCGTTGGTTCCTAAACTGGGCGACCGAAAACGGTTACAATACGAATATGGCTTATAAGTCATTCAAGCCAACACTGAAA
>CADCQP010000157.1 GCA_902803535.1 uncultured Bacteroidia bacterium
TATGTTTGCGATATTCACCATCAGCCACACGATCCAGCAGTCCCATTTCTTCTGGGCGGAGAGGAACTGGGCCAGGAGTGTCAGCATTAGCACGACGGCATCCAGCCAGGGAGTCGGATCTGGAGCAAAAGTCCCTTTGAACCAGGATGTTCCGAGCTTGCTGAGGACAAATCCCCAGACGAGGCCGGCACCTGCCACGAAAAGCAGGGACCATCCCCTCTGCTCCCAGGTAAGGGTGCTGACCTTCAAGTTGGAGGAATTGGCTGCACTCTCCTCCCCCTCCCTCGGATGCGACCATCTCCACTGCCCGAAGAAATTGATGGCGAACGCCACCGGCTGGAGAAGCATGGCGGAGTAAAGGTGCTTCTGGGCGAACATCACGAAAAGCAGGATGTTGTAAAGGTAACCCACCCAGAAATTGAACTTCTTGTTCCGTCCGGCCAGGAACACGCAGAGGAGGCCGGTAACAACGGAGACCAGCTCAAGGAGGCTGACTCCGTTCCCACCGAGGGTAAAGATTATGTTGTCAATGCTGAACATGTTATCCTACAGATCCTTCAAGGTTTACTGACAATAGTTTGCGTGCTTCAACGGCGAACTCCATAGGAAGCCGGGCAAGCACTTCATGGGCGTATCCGTTGACAATCAGGCCGACGGCGTCCTCCATCCCTATACCCCTCTGGTTGCAATAGAAGAGCTGCTCGTCACTGATCTTGGAGGTGGTGGCCTCATGTTCCACCACGGCGGTCGGACAGGCGTTCTTTATTACCGGGAACGTGTGGGCTCCGCACTTGGAGCCTATCAGTAGGGAATCGCACTGGGAGAAATTCCTGGCCCCGGCAGCTCCCGGATTCATCCTCACCAGGCCGCGGTAGCTGTTCTGGCTGCGCCCGGCGGATATGCCTTTGCTGACTATCCGGCTGCGGGTATTCCGCCCCAGATGGATCATCTTCGTGCCGGTATCAGCCTGCTGCATGTTGTTCGTGAGGGCTACAGAATAGAATTCCGAAGAGGAATTGTCGCCTTTGAGTATGGTCGAAGGATACTTCCACGTTATCGCGGAACCGGTTTCAACCTGGGTCCAGCTCAGATGCGAGCCGCTGCCCTTGCATATGCCTCTCTTCGTGACGAGGTTCAGGATACCGCCGCGCCCCTGCGCATCTCCCGGCCACCAGTTCTGGACGGTGGAATATTTCACGTCCGCGTCTTTTTCAACCACTATCTCGACCACGGCGGCATGGAGCTGGTTTTCATCCCTCATCGGGGCGGTACAGCCCTCCATATAGCTCACATATGACCCTTCGTCCGCGACGATGAGGGTCCTCTCGAACTGGCCTGTCCCGGCCGCATTGATCCTGAAATAGCTTGAGAGCTCCATCGGGCACCTCACACCCTTGGGAATGTAGCAGAAGGTCCCGTCGCTGAAGACTGCGCTGTTCAGGGCTGCGTAGAAATTGTCCCCCGGGGGTACGACTGTGGCAAGGTATTTCCTCACCAGCTCAGGGTACTCACGCACTCCTTCAGAGAAAGAGCAGAAGATTATCCCCTTGTCGGACAGTTCCTTCCGGAAAGTGGTGTTCACCGAGACCGAGTCGAAAACAGCATCCACTGCAACTACTCCGGCGAGGGCCTCCCTCTCACGGACCGGGATTCCTAGTTTCTCGAAAGTCTCCTCCAGTTTGGGATCTATCTCCTTGGGACGGTCAGAGTTCTTCTTCGGTGCTGCGTAGTAAATGATGTCCTGGAAATCGATCCTGGGGATGTCCAGGTGTCCCCAGCGGGGCATTGGCATCTGCAGCCAGCGCCTGTAGGCATCCAGCCGGAAATCCAGGAGCCATCCAGGTTCTTCCTTCAGGGCGGATATAGTCCTGATTATGTCCTCGTTCAGGCCTTTGGGAACAAAGTCCTGGGCCACGTCCGTAACGAAGCCTTCCTTGTACTCTTTCTGCTGGAGACCCTGCAGGATATCGTTTCCTTCTGTCTTGTCCATTAAGGTACAAAGATAACAATTCTGCTGCAATATCCGACAGGACGCGTCTCCGTTACCTTGGGAAGAGGCCGAAGACCGCGGAGCCCGAACCGGACATGGAGGCATATGCCGCACCTTCCCGGTACAGGGATGCCTTGATGTCGGCGAGCTTAGGATGGAGTGCGAAGACCGTCGTTTCGAAGTCATTGAAAAGCAGTTCTTTCCACGACTCGACCGGAAGGTCGAAAATCTCCCGGAAAGGCATCGGATGCACCGGACCGTCGTAGCGGGGATCTTCCCGCGGAGTGATTCCGCCATATGCTTCACGGGTGGAAACGTGTATTCCCTCCGGGACTACCACTTTCAGCTCGTAACCGTCCAGGACCGGAAGTTCCACCGGAGTGAGGATCTCTCCCCTTCCCTCGCCAAGCATGGGCCTGCCATATATGAAAAACGCACAGTCGCTTCCCAGGCGCGCCGCATACCCCGCGAGCGCAGCCTCGTCCAGTCCGAGAGATGCTATCGAATTCAGCATCTGAAGTGCGGCAGCGGCATCTGAAGAACCGCCGCCAAGCCCGGCTCCGACGGGGGAGGTTTTCTCGAGGAAAACCTTGACACAAGGCATGGTAAAGTCCTGTGAAAGAAGTGCATATGCCTTGGCCGTGAGGTCGGAAAGGGGGTCCCAGTCAACTCCCTCGGCACGCGCTATGGTGATCATGAGTTTCCCGTCTGGCGAAATGGCCTGCCTGAGGGAATCTCCGGAATACTTTCCGGCAAGGGCCGAGCTCGTCCGGCTGTAATCGTCTCCGGTAATGATTTCAAGGGTGTCATGGTAAGCCTTACAGGGCACGAAGAGGGTATTCAGGTCATGATAGCCGTCCGGCCTCTTGCGGAGCACTTCGAGCCCCAGGTTAACCTTTACTTCCGGGAAAGAGATCATATGCAGTCACGTTGACATTGCAAAAATAACAATTATTTGGTTAACTTTGTGAGGGATAATCACTCATGACAACCGGCAAATTCTGCATACCGTTAGCCCTGGCTATTCTCCTGTCATGTACGCATGGTACGGGTGAACTGTCCCCCGGTTTCAGGAAAGCCCTTGACGGCAGCGGCCTGGTTTCAAGGCCCATTCCCCTGGAAACTGAAAGGTCGTTCGAAGAGAGGAACCTCCCCGAAGGCATTTCATTTTCCAAATCGCTCCCGATTGACAAATCCCTTTCAATCAATTACAAGACCCTTTCAGGAAAGAGGGCCAGAGGGTCTGACTCGGACCCGGATTACGCGACTTACGGCAACCACTCCGCAACCATTCCGCTTGAAGGGATGGATCTCGAAGGCTACAACATCCTGACATTCCAGGTAGATGTGAACAGCCCCGGCGACCTCTCTCCCAGCCTTAACCTGGTGCTTTCAAACCGTGACCCGTCCCCGAAAGACGGATTCACTCCGCCGACAGGATCCCATCTTGTCCCCCTTGTACAGGGAAAGAACAAGTGCAGGTTTTGGATCGGAGACCTCAGGAGGGACTGCGCGGACAACCTCCGGTTCTACGTCACCAACAGGGGCTGGAACCTGGAAGAAGGAGTCGTCGCGTCCTACACCATCTCAGACATAACGTTCGGAAAGGCAGACATTTCCGTGAAGGTATCGGGTTGGACGCCGGAACCCGGGAAGATTGTCCTTTCGAATTCCGGCTACTACTCTTCAGGGGCCAAGACGGCCATAATGGATGCCGCCTCCGCTCCATCGTCATTCCGCGTCAGGACTAAGGATGGGAAAACGGTTTTCGAGGGAGACGTCACCAAGGCCACTACAACCACAGGGGAATATGCCATCCTGGATTTCTCGCCAGTCCATGTAGAGAAGACCGGGGAATATGTCCTGGAGGCCGGGGAATCATCCTCCGAGCCGTTCCGGATCGGGGACCATCCTTTCGACGA
>CADCQP010000158.1 GCA_902803535.1 uncultured Bacteroidia bacterium
CTGCGGGCTTCACGGGCGGAATTCACGTCCATGAGGCTGGCATTCGAAGTGAACTTGATGCGCTGGTGTGCATAGTTGTGCACGTTCAGGAACTCAATGTTGCTGCAATCCCATGTGCGGATGGCGGAGGGATAGCTCTTATCCAGCCTTGAAACCCTGTAAGAGAAGAAATTGGCAAACACCAGGTCATGGCAATCTACGAGGTCAAGCTGCTGGACATCAATCCCTTCGGCCTCCTCTTCAGTCTGGAAATCATATGTTTTCCAGTTGGAGACATCCCTGAAGGTCGCTTCGTTCCGCAGGTGGTGCTCCAGGGACATTCCGAAGATGCGTCCGGGAGTCGAGGTGTGGCTTACGTAAAGGCCTGTCGAACTGTATTCGTTTGCGGTCCATATGTCCCGAAAAAGGCCTCCGCCTCCGTTTGTGATCCAAAGGCTCCAGTGCTGGTTGTCCCATGCCCTCTTCATCAGGTCCTGGGTCTGTGCGTTCGGTTCTGTCGGCTCCTCGAGAGGATTCGCCGCACTCTGTCCGTTGAAAGAGAAGGAAGCCTTGTCATGTCCGCTGAATTTCACGTCAAACATATATGACTTCTCCCCGGCCATCCATTTGCAGTTGACAGCGCGGTAATTGTAGGCATCGGCGTTGAGGAAGATCCCGCAGACGATGTTTTCTCCTCCTTGAGGCGTAATCAATTGGGCCTGAGGAGCTCCGAACCCGCTAAAGCGTGGATTGCCTCCCATTGCCAGAAGGACTGTGGTCGCAGGATGGAGACCTATCAGGCACGTGTTCTTTTTCAGTTCCAGCGGTTCCTTGACTACGTACCACCCCTGAGGGATGTAGATCGCAGAGTGGTTTTCAATAGCTTTCTTGAATGCTTCCGTGTCGTCCGCAGTACCGTCTCCCTTGGCTCCGAGGTCCTTGATGTTTACCCATTCTGCGGTCGGGGGCAGCATCGGGGTGGAATCGGCTGTCAGGGGAGTGACGGAGGGAATCTTTTCAAGGGACGCTTCACGTACGATGGAGACTTTGTCTTCAAGGCTTTCCTGGCTGGCGCCGAAGACTACCCGGTTCACCCGGTAGCATTTGCCGCTGCCTTCTATCCTGTAGTCTGCATTTCGCTCCTGGGCGAACAAGGGGACATCCTTGCACTGTATCGCCCTCAGGTTGACCTGGGTCGCCGCATTTGCAGCATCTGACAGGATTATCCCGGTCTGCCTGACGTTCTCAAGCAGGCAATCCTCCATGAACAGCCGGTCAGTTGACCCTTTCTTGATCTCTACGGCTGTCGGAACGTTCCTGAAATGGGTGTTTACTATTGTCAGGCCGCCTTCACTGGAAAGGATCGCGCTGTTTCTCTGGCCCTCGAAATAGGTGTTCAGCAGCATAATAGGCCATCCGGGAGCGGATTTGCCGGTGTCAAGTCCATATGCCCCTCCGAAAATCGCGACGTTCTCTACGTGGTTGCTTATGTCTACGAGTCCGGCACGGCCGTTCCCTACGTTGATGATCACGTTGGATATGGAACAGTGCTGTGCGTAATGGGCGCGGATTGCGGATGCATTCGGGTTCCCGTCTTCGATCTTGATGTCAGCATTGATCAGGGAGCTGTAGAAAGTACCGGAGTTGGCATCGGAGACCCTGTCTTCTCCCCGGTAGGCCCCGCCTATGAACCAGAACAGGAATTTGCCCTTGTCCCTTTCTCCGGTGCTTTCCTGGAATCCCGGGCTGTCCTTCGAGAGGACGAACAGGGGGCGCTTCTTCCCGTAGCCGATCAGGCGTACGCAGGACGGGATGTAGATGGTCTTGCTCAGGTGATAGACCCCTTCGGGAACGAAGAGTATCCCGCAGCGGTTCGGCTTGCCCTTGGCCTCGTTCAGGGCAGCCTGGAGTGCATCGGAGACATCTGTTTTGCCGTCATTCCTGAATCCGAAGTTCTCCGGTGTGAAATACACGGCGGCATCGTCTTCAGGACGTACGGTTATTACGGACTGGGGACGATAGACCGCTCCCCAGGAAGTGGATGCCAGGATGATCCCTGCAATGAGGGTGAGAACGCGTTTCATATTTGTCATTTTTTTATTTCAAGAGGAGAGGCTCGATTGCGGAGGCGTACCACTCGGGGTCATGGGCCATAACCACGTAGCGGTGAGGGCCACCCGGAGCCTCTGTGAAGCTGTTGGCGCCTGTTTCAGGATCGAGTATGACCTTGCCCTCGACAGCTTCGAAACCGGCTGCCTCGGGGCTGCCCAGGCATGCCATCCAGGCGGTCATAGGGTCCCATGCATATCTTCCTGAAGCGCTTCCATGGGCTTCCAGGACCTTGTGAAGCAGGTCATCTTCCGGCACGGAACCGCCTACGCGGACCTTGATCCCCACTTCCCAGCCGAGGAAAGTAGCGGGCGTGGGCCAGTTTGAGCATATGTTTTCTCCGGTAGTACGGCTCCTGGGACTCAGTATGAAATTGTGCTCCTCTCCTTCCGGGAATTTTCCCGCCATGATCCACAGGTGTCCTACTTTCTTTTCCACCAGCTTCGGGTCGCTGTCAAGCAGGCGTGAAATCGCGTTTGGAAAGCCTACGGCAATGATATCGACCTTTTTCCTGGACTTCGAGAGCAATTCCCGGTAGAATTCAACGCAATCCTTTACGTCATCGACTGACGAGGCTTCCCTCCGGGGGTGGTTGTCAATGATGGTATGGTGCCATTTGGATTTGCCCGGATAGTCGGTGGCCATCTTGTCAGCTCCTATCGGAAGCGACGCCGCTCCTTCGTAATCGAGGAAAGAGGACAGGGAAGGGACGCTTTCGGGGCATACTGCGGAGAGACAGACGCCGAGGAGGTCAATCTTGCCTTCTTTTTCTTCCTGGAGCAGGATGCGCAGGGCACATGCATCATCCACATCGGTCCACCAGTCCGTGTCGAAAATGACCGGCTTTGGTGTTTCGGAGCATGAAATGAGCAGCATGAGTGTCAGGATGGTCAGAAGGAACTTGATTTTCATTATGATATGTGTTATGGTTAATGTGGTTCCGGTCTATTTCTTACGGCGGTCGTGAAATTCGGCGACGGCTGTGAAGAATGCGTCTGAAGAGGAGTTCAGGGCTGTCTCCACGGAGTCCTGGACGACACCTATGATGAATCCTACGGCGACAGCTTGCATTGCGATGTCGTTGCCGATGCCGAAGAATGAGCAGGCCATTGGGACAAGCAGGAGGGAACCCCCGGCAACTCCGGAGGCTCCGCATGCTCCCAGTGTGGCTATCAGGCTGAGCATCAGGGCTGAAATGAATCCTACTTCTATCCCCAGGGTGGTTGCTACGGCAAGGGAGAGGACAGTGATGGTCACGGCGGCTCCGTTCATGTTGATTGTGGAGCCTAGCGGGATACTGACCGAGTAGAATTCTTCATCCAGCCCAAGGCTCTCGCAAAGGTCCATGTTGACCGGGATGTTGGCTGCCGACGAACGGGTGAAGAATGCATTCAATCCACTTTCTTTCAGACATTTCCAGTACAGAGGGTACGGGTTTTTCCGCAGCAGTGCGGAGGCGATGGCCGGGTTGACCCCGAAGGCGGTGAACAGCATGCAGCCGACCAGCAGAAGGAGCAGGCGGCCGTAGTCGGAGAATATCTCAATTCCGCTTTCTGACACTGAGGTGAAGACAAGGCCGAGGATACCGAAGGGGGCAAACTGTATGATCCATTTCACAGCTGTAGAAACTACTTCGGCCAGGTCGCCGACTACCTTTATGGTCTGTCCGGAACCAAGCATCTTGAGTGCGAGTCCGAGTATGATCGACCAGAAGAGTATCCCGATGTAATTGGCCGAGGCCAGGGCTTGTACCGGGTTCATTACCATGTTGGACAGAAGGGTGGAGAACACATCCGAGAGCCCGCTGGGACCTGCGTCACCCACTGCAGCCTCGCCGCTCAGCTTAATTGTGACGGGGAAGAGGAAGCTGCCGGCCACGGCAACTATCGCGGCCATGAAAGTGGAGACGAGGTAGAGGGAGATCACCGTGCGGAAACGGGGACCGAGTCCTCCTTTAGCCTTTGCAAGCGAGGATGTTACCAAGAGGGCAACCAGGATGGGGGCAACGGCTTTCAGGGCCCCTACGAACACTTGTCCCAGTATTCCTATGCCTGTCCACCGTGGGCAGGCCAGCCCGAGGACCGCGCCGATGACAAGTCCGCATATGATTCTGACCACGAGACTTGTGCCGGACCATTTCTTCAGGATAGAAGATATTGTCGCCATATTGCTGTTAGAAACTTGATGTACTATACAAATTTATTAATTTTGTCAGAACATATGCACAACTAATAATCCATCATATGAAGAAAGTATTGTTTGCAGCTATTGTCTGCTCTGCGGTGCTGGTCTCCTGCGCGAAGACTGTTCCGGCATCCGTCCCGGCGAAGATCAAGGACGGAATAATTGAACTTGAGGCTCCTGCACGTGCCCCTGGGCAGCAAAGTGCCCTCGGAATGAAGTGCGATCCGATTGAGACTGTACGTATTGCATTCGTCGGAGTCGGGGGCAGGGGGACAGGTGCGGTAAGGCGCTATATCCATCTGGACGGTGTCAAGATAGTGGCTTTCTGCGATCTCAAGCAGGAGCGCCTGGACATATGCCAGAACATCCTGAAGAAGGCGGGATTGCCCGCGGCGGACAACTACCTCGGCGAAGAATCCTACAAGGAACTCTGCAACAGGGACGACATCGACCTGGTGTACATCGCCACCGACTGGCTGGACCACGTTCCCATCTCCGTGTATGCCCTGGAGCATGGACATCATGTGGCAGTGGAAGTTCCTGCAGCAATGACCATTGCGGAATGCTGGCAGCTTGTGGATGCCAGCGAGAAGGCCCGCCGCCACTGCATGATGCTCGAAAACTGCTGCTATGATTTCTTCGAGATGTCAGCCCTGAACATGGCGCAGCACGGCCTGTTCGGCGAGGTCTATCATGTGGAAGGCGCCTATATCCATTTCCTCGCAGAGGATTGGGACAGGAGCGAAACCTGGAGGGTTGACTACAACATCGACAACCGTGGCGACAACTATCCTACCCATGGCCTCGGCCCCATCTGCCAGGCGCTCAACATCCACAGGGGAGACAAGATGGATTACCTGGTGGCCATGGACACCCCGTCCTACAACGGAAAGGTTGCAGCCAAGAAGTTCAGAAACAAGGATTACTGCAAGGACGGCGATCATACTATCAGCTTGATCCAGACTGAGAAAGACAAGCTCATAGAGGTCCAGCACAATGTTTACGCCTACCGTCCCTATTCGAGGATGTATCAGCTTACCGGAACAGAGGGCTTTGCCAATAAGTATCCGCAGCAGGGAATATCCGTCAAGGGTATCAACGGGCACAACTATGTTTCCGAGGAAGTCATGGACTCACTGCTGACTGCTTACAGGCCTGATTTCGCCAAGGCGATCGAGGAGAAGGCCAAGACTGTCGGGGGACACGGTGGTATGGACTTTATCATGGACTACAGGCTGATCTATTGCCTCCATAACGGTCTTCCGCTTGATGAGGATGTGTACGACGCTGCCGAATGGTCAGCAGTGCAGGAACTGAGCCGTATATCGCTTGAGAACGGCTCCATGCCGGTCCGTTTCCCGGATTTCACCAGGGGCGATTGGAACGTCATCGACGGGTTTCACTATGCTTTGTAGGCGTGGTATGTAACTATCTGCCGTTACACTGCTTGATGACGGCGATCTCCTCTTCGCTGAAAGGAGTGTGGTCGGGGCGGAAGATGTCATGGAACCAGACCTCAGGCTCTGAGATGCCGGGAAGGGGAGTGTCCCATGCGAATATGGTATTTGTCTTTCCGGCGACGAAACCCCAGTTGAGGGCACCGACATTGTTCTGCTTCAGCAGAGGCATTATCTTCTGGAATGTGCATCCACGGGTGCGGGCCATATACTCAGTGTTGATGATGGGCCTTCCATATTTCCTGAGAGTGTCGATTGCATGCTGCTGCACATCCGGCTCACCGGAATAGTTGTGATATGTCGTCACGTCGGAAAGGGCGAGCTGCAGCTTGTTGAGGTCCTTCAGTGAATCATTCCACACTCCAATGCTGAGGGGCTGGGTGGCACCGGCCTCCCTTGCCCAGCGGAACACATTCTTTACCAGGGGGATGGATGTATTTCCATGATTGCTGTTACCGGGCTCATTGTAAAGGTCCCACATCAGGATGCGGCTGTCGTCCTTGAAAGTTCCTACCACGTCTTTTACATATGCTTCAAGGGCGGTGAAAAGGGCCGTGGTGTCGGCGCGGAGTGAGACAGATGGATCCTGCAGCCATCCTGAATTGTGAATTCCCGACTTGGGCTCAGGCTGTTTGCCATATGTGGATTCGGGGTTCCAGCAGTCATCGAAAATGACGAACATCGGACGTATGGAGTGCTTCGAGCATATGCTCAGGAAATTGTCCACGCGGCTCTTGAACCCATCAGGGTCATTGGCATATACAACGCTGCTGAGGAAGACTCGCATAGTGTTGAATCCCAGTTCTTCAGCCCACCCGAGCTCTTTGTCGGCAGTCTTCGGGTCGTAGGTGTCGGCGCTCCACATTTCGATCTGGTTGATGGCGGTGGAGGGGATGAAATCGCATCCTGAAAGCCAAGGCTGTTCCGAATACCATTGTGCGGCCTTTTCGGGAGTCCATTGTTCGGTTGCGGTTGCAGCAGTCTTTTTGCCAGTGCATCCGGAAAGTGCGATGATGCATGCGAGGGCAGCGATGATGATTCTTTTCATATGTGTAATTGATTATTTGCGTTCCCAAAGA
>CADCQP010000159.1 GCA_902803535.1 uncultured Bacteroidia bacterium
CTGAGGCTCGGACGCACCCTGCATTTCGACCCGAAGACCTGCCGCTTCATCGGCGACGACGCAGCCAACATGCTGATCCGCCAGCCGATGCGCACTCCGTGGGAATCCTACATATTCTAAAAAGGCCAAGCATATGAAAAAGACAATATCCATACTCCTTTCGATATTCCTGTCGCTCTCTGTCGTTTTCGCGCAGGATGCCAGGCAGCGCTCCGTCGAGACCATAGTCTCAGACGTGCTCGCCGCCATGCCGGCCCAGGACAGCCAGTCTTTCAAAGAGAATATGGCAGACCTCGCAAAGTCGGCTCCGAAGTCCGTCGAAATCCTCGCCGGGATGCTCACTCCGGCTTCCGAGGGCAAGAACAACCTCATTGAGTACGCCATAAGCGGTGTCACCGACTTCGCTTCCGACCCGGCCAACGCCCAGTACAAGGCAGCGGTCCTGGAAGGACTCAAGAACGGCGCCTCAAAGATGACCGACCAGTTCAACAGGCAGCTGATGAACTTCTACGCCCGCCTGCTGGGACCGGTTCCGGCACAGGCTGCTCCCGCAGCTCCGACCAAAGCCGACCTGGCTGCCGCCAAGAAGCTCCTGACCTCCGGCAACTCAGGTGAGAAGTGCCTTGCAGCCCAGACCCTCATCTCCTCCGGAAATGAGAAAAATGCGCTGAAGGTCCTCTCAACCGCCCTCAAGAGCACTGACCGTCCGCTCAGGAACGCCGCCATCGGCTTTGCAGCCGACAAGGCCGGAGTTCCCGCTGTCGCCTCAGCCCTCATGAAGGCTTACCCGAAACTTGCCGGCTCGGCCAAGACCGATGCCATCAATTTCCTGGGCAACCACAAGATCAACGATGCCGTTGACCTCGTCCTTTCGGAAGTCGCAGGTGCAGGTGAGCTTGGAGAGACCGCAGTCATAGCCGCCGGCAAGATCGGAGGCCAGAAGGTCCTTTCCACACTCATTGGACTCCTTTCCAAGGGAGGTGAAAAGGCTGACCAGGCATTCACCGCACTGAAGGCCTTCAAGGGTGACATCAAGCCCGCCCTCCTCGGAGCTATCGCCGCCGACAAGACGAACACCAACCTGCTGAAGCTCGCTTCGGCAATGCATATGACCAGTGCAGCCCCGAACCTCCTGAGCCTGGCTTCTTCTTCTGACGCCTCCGTCCGCAAGAGCGCAGCCCAGCTGCTCCCCGGCCTCGCCACCCTTGCAGATGCTCCCGTAGTCGCCGGCCTTCTCGACAAGGCTCCGGCCGATGAGGTAGCCCCCCTGCAGTCGGCATTCGCCGCCACTGTCAAGAATGAGACCCCTGCAAAGGTGTTCGAGACTGTCAAGGGCCTGATCGGCTCCATGAAGAACCCTTCGAGGCTCTATCCGGCACTCGCATCTTCCGGCACTGACGAAGCGGTTGACTTCCTGAAGAATGCATATGAGAAAGGTGATGCCGAGGCTCTCGGCAACCTCTCCGGAGTCAATAACCTCAAGGCAGCCCCGGTCCTGCTGTCCGCCATCAAGGCTGACCCTGTCAAGAACAGCTCTCTGCTTGACAACTATGTCAACATCATCAGCTCACGGGAGACCGACCTTGGCAAGAAGCTTCACAACCTTTCGGAGGCTATCGGACTGGCCAGGTCCGCGGCCCAGAAGGTAAAGATCCTGAACCAGATCTCCTCTATCCCGACTATGAAGGCTTTCCTGCAGGCTGGCAAGAGCCTCGCCGATCCTGAGAAGACTGTGGCATATGCCGCTGCCAATGCAGTGAAGAACATTGCCGCCAAGACAACTGAGGAGATTGATTACAATGCGCTCAAGAGCAATCTCCAGAAGGCTCAGGATGTGTTCCGGAGCACCGGCAACACCGATGACGGCTACGCTGTGGACGAGATCAACACCATCCTGTCCAAGGCCGCTCCGTCTCCTGTCTCCGAGCTTACTGCAGAGGAGAAGAGGATGGGCTTCGAGATGCTTTTCGACGGCACTGACCTGTCTAAATGGCAGGGAGACCTCGAGGGTTACACTCCTGTCAACGGAACTATTTTGGTTTCAGCCGGTTATGGCGCCGAGGGCAATCTCTACACCAAGAAGAAATACAAGGATTTCATCTACCGTTTCGAGTTCTGCTTCCTCCGCGAGGGTGAGAACAACGGTGTGGGGATCAGGACTCCGATGGGAGTTGACGCTGCCTATCATGGGATGTGCGAGGTCCAGATCCTGGACCATGACGCCCCCATCTACGCTAACCTCCATGAGTATCAGGTGCACGGTTCGGTTTACGGCGTGATTCCGGCCAAGAGGATTGTGCATAAGCCGCTTGGTGAGTGGGGTACCGAGGAGATCGTGGTCAAGGGTAACCACATCAAGGTTACAGTCAATGGTGAAGTTGTGGTGGATGGTGACATCCGCAAGGCCTGCAAGGGGCACAATGTGGCTCCGGACGGCAGCAACTACAATCCGTACACCGTTGACCACCGGAACCATCCGGGCATGTTCAACAAGGACGGTTACATTTCCTTCTGCGGCCATGGCGCCGGCCTCAAGCTCCGCAACATCCGTATCCTGGACCTGAGCAAGTAGGTTACTGCCCAGCGTTAAGTCTTCTGCCTCCGAGGGTTCTCCTTCGGAGGCTTTTTTTGCCCGTCCCATCCTCGAGTTGAAGTCAAGGTTCCCCCCTCGAACTGAAGTCAAGGGCGGCTGTTTCCCCCGACGGTTCTCCTCCGGACGCCTTCGCTTCGCTCATCCCTCCCACGCCTTAACGGCGCGGGCCCCTCCCGTTCACATGGTCACGGGCGACCACGGGCTCCGGAGGAGAACCGTCGGAGGCTGACCACATAAGTCGCTCCGTTCAAATCGCCCCTTCCCCGGCCCGGTACGGTCGCAGCTCATAAGTCGCTCCGCTTAAATCGCCACTCCCCTGGCCCGGTACGGTCGCAGCTCATAAGTCGCTCCGCTCAAATCGCTGCGACCGTATCGGGCCAGGATACGATAATTGATTGGAATTCCGGGAGGACCCGATCGAGCCAGTTTTAACGTTTTTTCGGGCTGATTGAGATCCTCAGGGCCCCACTTAGCCCCGATTTGACGTATTTCTGGGCCGGTTGAGACCCTTGTCGTCTAATGTTGCCTAATATAATTCGCTTTGAGGACTTTTTGCGCTCAACTGGGACCAGGAGTCACATCAGCAGAGTAACATCAGCGAAGTCACATCAGCAGGGATGTGAGGTGGAAGCCGATGAAGGCGACGACCCAGGCGAGGATGATGGTGTAGGCGCATATGGCTATGGCCCAGGACCATTTGCCGGTTTCGTTCTTGATTGCCACGAATGTGGCGATGCAGGGGAAGTAGAGCAGAACGAAGATCATGAAGGCGACGGCTGCGGGAAGGCTGATGTTCCTCAGGAGGGCTGCCTGGAGGGCGGTTTCGTCCCCGTCTGCACCGGATGAGTCCACCGGAGCCTCAGAAACTGCAGGGGCGCCGGTTTCCAAAGAGACATCAGCGGCAGCCTCATCACCGGCGTACATCACGCCGAGTGAGCTGACTACCAGTTCCTTCGCCACCACGCCGGTAATCAAGCCGATGTCTTCCTTCCAGCTGAAGCCAAGAGGCTCGAAAGCCGGTTCGATGGCCTTTCCGACCTGACCTATGTAGGAATGCTCCTGCTGATAGGCCTGTCCCTTGTCTGAGCGCGGGAAATAGCCGAGCCCCCAGATGATTACGGAGCCGATAAGGATTGTTGTCGCCATCTTCTGGAGGTACTGCTTCCCTTTCTCCCAGGTGTGACGCCATATGGCCTTGGATGTCGGGACCCTGTAGGGCGGAAGTTCCATCACGAACGGAAGATTGTCATCCTTGATGAAACGCTTGAGTATCAAGGCAGAAAGAATCGCCAGCAGGATGCCCAGCAGGTAGATGCCCAGCAGCGCCAGGCCGGCATGCTTCGGGAAGAAGGCCCCGGCCAGGAGGACGAAGATAGGCAGGCGTCCGGCGCAGGACATGAAGGGAAGGATGGCTATGGTTATCAGCCTGCTCTTGGGACTCTCGATGGCCCTTGTAGCCATGATGGCCGGCACATTGCATCCGAATCCCATCACCATGGGGATGAAGGACTTGCCGTGAAGCCCGAGCTTATGCATGAGCCTGTCCACTATGAATGCAGCCCTGGCCATGTAGCCGGAGTCTTCCATCAGGGACAGGAAGAAATAGAGTATCAATATGTTGGGCAGGAAGACCAGCACGCTTCCCACACCTGCTATCACTCCGTCCACCACCACGTCGCGGATCCAGCCCGGCTGCATTATGTTACCGACCAGCTCCCCGAACTTAGAGACCAGGGCATCGATCCAGTCCATCGGATACTGCCCTACCGCGAAGGTCGTATGGAAGACCAGGTACAGCAGCAGGATGAAGATCGGGAACGCCATCCATTTGTTAGTGACGACGGCATCGATCCTGTCGGTGACTGTACGCCTGGGGGCCTTGTCAATATGCGGGACATAGACTTCCTTGAGGGCTCCCTGGATGAAGGCATATTTCGCATCGACTATGGAAGATTCGGCATTGTTCTTCAGAAGGCCCGTAATCCTTTCATCCTCCTGGGACACGGCCTGGGCTATCTCCCCGTAGTTGGAAAGCCCGCGCAGGACCCTGTCGATGTCCTTGTCGCCCTCAAGGGCCTTTATGGCCAGATACCTCGTTGAATATCTGTTGATTATGTCCGGATTCTTACGGATAAGGGAGCGGATCCTGGATATGCTCAGTTCCAGTTCGGTCCCGTGAGGAATATGTATATGCCTTGCGAACTCGTCGTTCCCGAAGTGCTCGTAGCGGCGTATCACGGTGTCGAGCATCTCGCTTATGCCTTCGCCGTCACGGCTCACCGTCGGGCAGACCGGCATACCGAGCAGGTACCCGAGCTGCTTGAGGTCGATCTTGTCCCCGCGCGAACGCAGTTCGTCGAACATGTTCAGGGCCATGACCATCCTGAGGTTCATGTCTATGAGCTGGGTGGTCAGGTAGAGGTTACGCTCTATGTTCGAGGCGTCCACCACATTTATGACTATGTCGGGAGTGTGCTCGACCAGATTCTTCCGGACGTACAGTTCCTCAGGAGAATATGCTGACAAAGAATATGTTCCGGGGAGATCCACGAATATGAAATCATATCCCTTGTATGAGAAATGCCCTTCCTTCGCATCCACCGTCACGCCGCTGTAGTTCCCTACGTGCTCATGCGCGCCCGAGGCCATGTTGAACAGGGAGGTCTTGCCGCAGTTCGGGTTCCCGACCAGGGCGCAGCGTATGGTGCGGCGGCTCTTGTCGGCCAGTTCTGCCATGCGGAGGTTGAGCGCCGCAATCTCATCTCCTTCATCGTCATATGCCCCCGTTGCCTCTCCTACTTCCATGAGCATGTTCTGCTTAGCCTCCTCTTCGCCTACCACCTCGATCAATGAGGCCTCCGAGCGACGAAGTGAGAGACGATAGCCAAGTATCTCATATTCAATTGGATCTTTGAGAGGAGCGTTCAGGATGGCGGTAACGCGTTTGCCGGGGATGAAGCCCATTTCAATGAGCCTCTTGCGGAAGCTTCGCTGCCCCACTACCTTGACGATGATACCGTTTTCGCCTGTCTTAAGCTCTGAAAGATACATGCCGGAATAGATTCTATGCAAAAGTACGGCATATTTTCCAGCGGGTCAAGTGTCACTGAGACTCTTTGGATACCAATATATAGTGATTTTTGTGTACAATTTGTATCTTTAAAGCGGAAACCACATTTTCAGGTAAACATTGACCATATGAAACTGCACATCCTTCCCATCCTGGCATCAGTATGCATACTTGCTGCCGCATCCTGCTCAGGGCCCGTCGCCCCGAGGTCTGAAGTCATCCAGAACACCCTCCGTGCCCCGGCCTATCCGCTGGTAACGATCGACCCGAACACCAGCGCATGGTCACCCTCGAATGAGCTCTACGGCTCGACAGTGATGCACTGGACCGAAAAGCCGTTCCCCCTTGTGGGAGTGGCTACAGTGGACGGGACACCTTACCGTTTCATGGGACTGGCTCCGGATGACTTCCCGCAGTACTCGCAGACTGCACACCAGCTCAGCGCGGATGTCCAGGCCACGCAGACGCATTATATGTTCGAGTGCGGCCTGGTGAAACTCGCCGTGGACTTCATCGCACCCCTTTTCCTGGACAGGCTCGAGCTCATCAGCCGTCCGGTGAATTACATTGCATATGAAGTTTCCTCCTCTGACGGGAAGAAGCACGATGTGACCCTGAGGCTCCTCGCCGGACCCCAGTGGGCCCTCAACAAGCCCGCCGAGCAGGAAAGCGTGAGCGAGACATATGAGAAAGACGGCCTGCTTTTCCTGAAGACCGGAAGCAAGGAGCAGAACATCCTGGGTACCAGCGGAGATGACGTCCGTATCGACTGGGGCTATTTCTACCTCTGCGGGGAGAAGAGAAAGACTGTCGCTACTATCGACAAGGGGATGCTCTCGCTTGAGCGCAAGCTTGGAAAGACTTCAGCCACAAGCGGGAAGTTCATGATCGGATACGATGA
>CADCQP010000160.1 GCA_902803535.1 uncultured Bacteroidia bacterium
ATACGAAAACAGAACCCTCCGGAATTCCGGAAGGTTCTGTTAAGTTCTTTACTATCTGTTACTTGCTTATCGCTTTGCTGCAGAGGTGTGCTGCATCCGGGTCGGGAAGGCAGTCCAGGGAAAAGCATCTGACCGTCATGGCAATCTTTTCCGCAGTAGGAGTGACCAAATCCATGAATCCCGATTTCCAGCGCAGCATCGAGGCGGAGGAAATGACCGAAGCATATGCGTCGAGTCCTGAAATCCTGGAAATGGAGTTACGTGGGGCCTGCTGGAGCCTGACTATGGCTCCGACGGGAGCGGCTACATTGCGGTAGCAGGGAGTCTTCCCACTCCACGGTGTCCCGAAGACATATACGATCCCTTCCTTGCTTATGGTTTTCCCTGCCAGCTCCTTATCATAACGGCACCCATCCAGCTGCGACTCGTCAGTAATGACCCTAAGGGCAGGATTGTCATCGTTCATCAGGTCGGTCCCTTCGACATTGTCGATCCACAGGCGTGCGTGTGTGCTCTTCCCGGTTCCGGATTTACCCAGGAAGAGGTTGGCATATCCGTTCTTCCTGACCACCGACGAATGCATCAGCAGCGTACCCTGCGGTGCGGTGGCGATCGTGAACATGATCATGGTGGCTATGTTTACCTGTGACAGGGTGCCATATGATTTCATCCGCGGACTTGGCGTGTAGATGCCCTTTCCCGTTTTCGGAGAGACTGTAAGGATTCCGGCTGAAACGCCCCTTTCAGGGAAGAATTCGAACAGGAGGTCTCCGTCTTTTTCGTAAATGTCGTAGGCGGGCAGGAACTCGTCTACCTTGATGGCAAGGGTGGCATCCTCCGGGATCCGTGTATCGGAAGGGGCTGTGACCTCAAGGCTGAATTCAGGCTCCAGCGGCCCCTCATATGCGAAAGGTTCATACTGGGAAAAGTCCATCGATCCCGGAATGCGCGGCGAGGGAAGTTCCTCGCGGCTTTGGACATATGTCCTGTGAGGGACTTCGTCACCGGCGCGGACCGGTTTGACAGGCACCACCTTGCCCTGCCTGGCTGAAGTGATGCGCTCCTGTACCGGAGATGTGTACTGCATGAAAGACCATGGAGTGTCCAGGGTCACGGAAAACACACACCCTGCAACTTTGTATAACCTGATTTCGCTCATATTTACAAATATAAGCAAAATACTTGACACGCGGCAGCCCCGGGGAAAACTATCAGGAGAGGGCAGCCAGGACGTCGTCCACAGTGAGTGAAGAGGCTGCGGTGAAGCCGCCTGAAGCTGTGCGGCGAAGGGCGTAAAGATGGGCTCCGGTCCCTAGGGCCTCTCCGAGGTCACGTGCTATGGCGCGGATGTATGTGCCTTTCGAACATGCGATGCGGACCAGTGCATGGGGCAGGGTGAGGGCTGCGTTGTCGCAGACATGGATCCTGGTACCGGGGCCCTGCTGTTCACTGCGGACATAGAGAACCTGTCCTTCAGGACTGATCCCGGTGGCTACGGAACTGTTCTGGGAGCCAGGGGCTATTGCGGACGGTTCCTCCGTCCCGGCAGGATAGAAGCTTACAAGCTCGGCTTCGGAGACAGTGATCTGCTGGCGGGTAAGCAACTCGGCCTGGGATTCATCGAATGGGGTCCCTTCCTTCAGCGAAGCCTTCAGTGCTTTCCGGGCCATTTCATATGCCCGGACTCCATCGACCGACTTTGCGCTGAAAAGGGGAGCGACCTGGAGCTGGTCCCCGATGAAACCCTTTAGTGCGTCACGGATAGAAGCTTCTGATACAGAGTCATATGGATAAAGCCTGTCGATTTCTTTCTCGAGATCGAAAGACGGGGTGGTCGCCCCGAACGTGATCCCGGCGAGGTACTCCTTACCCTCTTTCTGCAGGCTTTCGGCCAGACGTGTAGCTGCTCCGATGCACACCAGGAGGACTCCGGTGGCCAGGGGATCGAGGGTGCCTGCATGTCCTACTTTCAGGTTGCGTTTCCCGAAATGGCGGACTGCCGTGAATTTTATTTTCCGGATAACATCAGCCGAGGTCCACCTGTAAGGTTTGTCCACAGGGATGATAATCCCCTGCGGGTAATCCTCTATGCTGCCCGTGAGGCTGAGACCTTTGCGGAGAATCAGGGCCATCCTACCTGAGGGGAATCTTGTCAATGCGGCGCTGGTGCCTTCCCCCGTCGAACTGGGTGTTGATCCAGGTGTTGATGATGTGCTGCGCCATCGCATATGAGATGAATCTGGCGGGCAGGACAATGACGTTGGCATTGTTGTGGGCTTTGACGAGCCGGGCTATCTCGCTGTTCCAGGCGAGTCCGGCGCGGATTCCCTGGTGCTTGTTGAGGGTGATTGCCATGCCGTTGCCGCTTCCGCAGAGGGCTATGCCGCAGTCCACTTCTCCTTTTTCTATACCATGCGCCAGGGCGTGGGCATAGTCCGGATAATCTACGCTGACGAGACTGTCAGTGCCGAAATCCTTGATATCCAACCCTTTGTCCGTTAACCACCGGACAATCCTGGCTTTGAATTCATAGCCGGCGTGATCACTTGCGATTCCTATTCTCATATGGCAAATATAATAAATTATCTTCTCATCCCCCGTGCCCTGTGCCCCAGGGCGACATTTTCCCGTCAGGGCGCCTTCAGGCGCAGGAGCCCTGGGGCACAGGGCGCGGGCACCACGTGACATTTTCCCGTTAGGGCGCCTTTAGGCGCAGGAGCCATGGGGCATAGGGCGCGGGCACCAGGTGTCATTATCCCGTCAGGGCGCCTTCAGGCGCAGGAGCCATGTGGCACAGGGCACGGGATGCTGGACGGGAATCAGCCGTTGAGGCGTTTAAGGGCCCAGGCGATACGGCGCGAAGCCTCGCCGGTGCCGATGGTAGTCACGATCTCGGCAATCCCCAGGCCGCTCGCAGCACCCGTCAGGGTCAGCCTCAGGCAGTTCATTACCTTCCCCATCGGCCACTCATTCCCCTTGATGAACTCCTCAAGCGCCTCAGAGAACTCCGAAACCGAGAATGACCCCTTGTATCCCTTCATGAATTCGTCAATCTGGGGCAGCAGCTCATATGCTTCCGGCTTCCAGAACTTCGCCACATCCTTCCCCAGGAACGGCGCGGTCAGCGAATCATCCACCACCTTCGCCCTCGGATCAACCGGACGGGCCGGGGCCTTCGGATCCTGCGGGGGACCGGCCTTGACGCCATATGCTTCAAAGTCCTCAGGCGCAATGTACAGATACGGCGCGGCAGTCCAGAGGTCAGCCACGAAAGTCGCCCTGTCCTTTACTATCGCAACAGCCTTGGCAACGTAACCGGCAGTGTAGATATGGTTCTTGAAATCAGCACCTTCCCCTGCGAAATCAGCTCCAGCGCAAAGAGCTCCCACAGGGCAGGAGGCGAACTGCAGGCCGTGGGATTCCAGCACCGGCGCCAGGAGGGCGGCCAGCTCATCGGCCGGTTTCATCCTGAGATATTCCCTGTTGAACCAGCGTGCCTTCTCGGCATTGAACCGGGCGCCCGATTTGCTGACATGGTCCAGGGAAAACGATTCCTCCAGCTCAGCGAGGGACATGATCTCCCTCTCGTCACCGGGATTCCAGCCCAGGAAAGAAAGCATGTTCACGAAGGCCTCCGGGAAATAGCCGTCCTCACGGTAGCCCCTCGAAACTTCCCCTGTGGGAGAAACCCACTTCAGCGGGAAGACCGGGAAGCCCAGCTTGTCACCGTCCCTCTTGGAGAGTTTCCCCTTGCCGTCAGGTTTCAGAAGCAGGGGCAGGTGGGCGAAGCGTGGCATGGTGTCAGACCATCCGAATGCCCTGTAAAGCATGTAGTGGAGCGGCAGCGAAGGCAGCCATTCTTCTCCACGGATCACCTCTGTGATCTCCATGAGATGGTCATCTACGATGTTAGCCAGGTGATATGTCGGCAGCTTGTCGGCCCTCTTCCAGAGAACCTTGTCATCAAGGGTGTCGGTATTGACCTCTATGTGCCCCCTGATAAGGTCATCCATCTCCACAAGCGTGTCGGCTGGCATCTTGAACCTTATGGTCCAGTCACTCGTGGTCTCGAGGAGCATCTGCACCTCCTCCTGCGGAAGGGTGAGGGAGTTGCGCATATGCATCCTCGTCACATGGTCATATGTGAAAGTGCGCCCCTCGCTTTCCGCTTCGCTGCGCTTTGCCGCGAGCTCCTCCGCGGTGTCGAAGGCATAGTAGGCATTTCCGCTCTCTACGAGTTCCTTGGCGTATTTGATGTAGGTATCTCCACGGAGACTCTGCCTGTAGGGAGCGTGCGGGTTCCGGAGCGACGGGGTCTCGGCGAGCCTGCCATCTGCATCCAGCCCCTCGTCAGGACATATGCCGCACCACTTAAGTGATTCTATGATATATGCTTCCGCTCCTGGAACGAAACGGTTCGAATCTGTGTCCTCAATGCGGAGGATGAAGTCTCCTCCATGCTGCTTTGCGTAAAAGTAATTGTACAATGCCGTTCTGACCCCACCCATGTGCAACGGGCCGGTCGGGGACGGTGCGAACCTCACTCTAGTCTTTCTCTGGGGCATTTTTCCTCTTTCTGTATTTATGATTGATCTCCTGTTTTCGCGCTTCGGCGGATGGCGGGCACAGCCTCGAGCTCCCCGAGGCTCTCTCCCGGGTTAACCAGGAGCACCGGACGCTCGTCTTCGGTGAAGTGGAACGTACGGATGTTCTCCTCCGTGTTGTAGCCTATCTTGCGCGGAGAGCCGCCTCCGTTGTCCGGAATCGAAATCTCGCCGTCGCTCATCGAGGCATATGGGTCATATGTGAAATTCTTGTCTATCTCGATGATGTTCCCGAGGCTTACATCGGTGATGTCCGAGAGCTTGCTGATCTCGAATCCGGTCGCGATAATGGTTATGCTCACCCTGTCGCCTACATCCGGGTCGTCATCGTAGATGATTCCCCTCTTGAAGCGGTTGACCTTGTTGGTCTTCTGGGCGATGAGCTCGTCGATCTTCCTCAGTTCGTCCATCCTGATTCCCTGGTCATTGTGGCCTACGGAGATGTTTACCAGCATGTTCTTGGCGGTGGACAGGTCGAAATCATTGAGCAGGGGAGACTCGAGGGCAGCCTTGACGGCGTCCTCAAGACGGCTTCTTCCCGTGCCGGTTCCGCAGCCCATCAGGGCCATTCCGCTGGAACGCATCATGGTCTCCACATCCTGGAAATCGACATTGATGTAACCAGGCTTCTTGATGATCTCCACTATGCCGCGCACTGCGGTAAGCAGGACGTCGTCAGTTTTTGGGAACGCGTCCTGGACCAGCAGGTTCCCGTAGAAGTCGTAGAGCTTCTCGTTGTTGATTATCAGCAGGCTGTCTACGTTCTTCTCCAGCTCGCGGATTCCGTCGATAGCCTTCGACATGGACTCATTGCCTTCATTCTTGAACGGAAGGGTCACTACAGCCACCGTCAGGATCCCCTTGTCCTTGGCCATCTTGGCTATAACAGGGGATGCTCCGGTTCCGGTACCGCCTCCCATGCCTGCGGTGATGAAGAGCATCCTGGTTTTCCCGTTCAGGACAACTTCCTCGATCTGTGACTGGGCCTCGAGGGCGGCGTTGCGTCCCTTTGTCGGGTCCGTTCCGGCTCCGAGTCCCTTGCCCATCTGGATCTTGACCGGCACCGGGCTCTGCGCCAGGGCCTGGGAATCGGTGTTGCAGACTATGAAACTGCAGCCGGTGATCTTCTGCTGGTACATGTAGGAGACCGCGTTGCAGCCGCCTCCTCCCACTCCGATGACCTTGATGGTCTCATCGGACCTGACCCAGTCGCTGGGGGTGAAATCGACATCTATGTTGTTGTACGTGTTCATGTTCCTTCCTCCTTAGATTTGTTCGTCCGACATGTTCTCGTAGAGGTCGCCCATGCTGTCGACAATGTTGCGGGCTTTCTTCGAGATGAAGTTCCAGATGATAGAAGGCTCTTTCTTCTCCCTGTCTTTCTTCTTGTCCTTCTTCCGCTCCTTCTTTTCTTCCTTCGGGACAATGAAATCCGACGTGTCGAACAGGGTGCCGTCAGGCTGGGGCTCATATGCGGTTTCGGAAGCAGCGGTGTCTGCGGGAGCGGCTTCTTCCTGAGCTTCAGTTTCATAGGAAGCATATGACTCCGCCTCTTCGGGAACAGTCTCTCCGGTCTCCACAGCGCTTTCGTCCGTCCATGCGAGCGGCTCCTCTATGCAGCTGACAATGTGGTCGTTCTTTGCTGCGAGAACCATGCCTGCGCATGCGGTCGCCGAGGTCTCGAGGATCCCCTGGCAGCCGGATGCTGAGAACTTGTGCCTCGGGTATCCTATGCGCACGTTGTAGCCGGAAAGTTCCTTGATGAAAGCTGCGCATCCGACGAGGTTGGCGCAGCCTCCGGTGAGTACGACTCCGCTGCGCAGCGAATCGGCATATCCGCTTTCCTGGATCTCGTAAAGGATGGCGTTGACTATCTCGCGCACCCTGCTCGTGATGATCTCGGAGAGGTATTTTACCGGGAGGATCTGCTGGGGAACCCTGTTCTCGTCGACTATCTGGAGGCTCTTCTCCCCGAGAGTCTGGAGACGCTCAGGCATGCAGGCTCCGTATGCCAGCTTGATGTTCTCTGCAAGATGTTCTGTGACAGTTGCTTCTGACTTGATGTCGGTGGTAATGACTTTACCTCCGAAGGGTATGGAAGCGTAGTGGCGCATGACCTTGCGGGAGTAGATGGTGACAGAGGTGGCTCCTGCTCCGAAGTCGATGAGGGCGACTCCGTTGTCCATCTCTTCATCATAGAGGACTGCCTTGGCCACTACGTCCGGGGTGAAGTACTTGCGGGCTACGGCAACATTGATGGAATTGAAGACCGAGTCAATGTTGGTGGCCTGCCTCTTTGCACCTATGAACACCTTGAAATTGCCTTCGATGGTTTCACTGGGCATGCCGATGATGTCGGATTCAACGTGGTTGAAGCTATCGTCCGTCGAGAAGCTCTGCGCTACGGCGCCATACATGATTTCCTTTTTCGGATCGTCGATGGGGTACTGTTCGACCGCCATGCTCTTGAGGTTCTCCACTTCCTCGCGGGTAATGCCTGCGTCAGAGTCGGTCCTGGGCAGCCTTGCATTGGCCGTGACCTGCCTTACGGCGTACCTCGGGAGTCCTACGACGGCCTGCAGGATCTTGATCCTGAGCTCCTGTTCGGCCTGGTCGATCGCCTGCCTAAGGGGCCCGGCCGCTTTCATCGGGTTGAAAACGTAGCTGTTCCGGATACCGTCGGACGGAGTCTCCTTGTAATAGATGATCTGGATGTCGTCTCCCATGGCTTTGGCCACGGTCAGCGCTATCTTGGACGTCCCCAGATCAATTGCCGCTATGTATTTTTCTTCCATATTGTATTTTGTTGTTTCAGATTATCGCCTGCAGATTACCTGTTTTGCATATTTAACGTTAACGCTTGAGTAATAGCCTTTTTCCTTGATGGGAGCGATGCTCCTGTAGTACTCCTCGATCCGCCTGAACTTGTCCTGCGCCTGGTCGGGTGAACCGAAAATGAATTTCTCTTTCCCCACGCGTGGAATCAGGATCAGGTCTCCTTTCCCGTCAACCGTTATCTGGCTTATGTTATCTGCCCATATGCCCGATTTTTCCATGTAGTTGACCATCTCTATCACCTGCGAGAGCCACTGCCTCTCCTCCGGCCTGTCCGGCTGTCCCTTGAAGCCGTCCCTTTCCTGTATCGGGACGTTCCCGTCCACTATCGGCACCAGTGAAGTGAAGTTTTCCTGGAGCGGGAAGAGGAAACCCTTCTCGTCTGCGTAGAAGCCGCCTGTCGGCGTCTGGAACCTCACGACAGGCTCCCTCTGGGAGATCTTCACGTGCATTATGTTGTCCGGGGTTATCCAGGCTTCGCTCTTGAGGACCGCGCTCCGGCTGTCCAGGAGTGCTTCTACCTTGTGGAGGTCGACGCTGTCCACCCTCTGCCCGATATATGCACCGTATCCTTCGTCCAGATAGGCTTTTATGTCGTCAGCCGTCACGAAGTTGTGCTCCTCGCTGAACTCTACGCTGAGCCCCTCGCAGGTCCTCAGCGCACGGTCATGTCCGTTCCCGTTCCAGATGAGGACCATCAGGAACGCGAGCAGGGCTGCTGCCGCAAGGGCGAGGGCGTATTTGACGTATTTCTTCAAAGCCTTTTTCTCAGGAGTTCGGTAATCGGTTCAATGAATCGGTCTATGTTGCCTGCCCCGAAGGTCACCAGGATATCCACGGGCTCTTTCTCGAGCCAGGACATCAGCTCTTCCTTGCGCAGGAGGACCTTTTCCGGGGCGGTTACATTGTCGAATATGATTTCGGAGGTGACTCCGGGGATAGGTTCTTCGCGGGCCGGATAGATGTCCAGCAGGACCAGGGAATCTACGGCGCTGAGGGACTGGGCGAACTCTGCGGCGAAGTCCCTGGTGCGTGTATAGAGGTGGGGCTGGAAGATTGCCGTGACCTTCCTTCCCGGGAACATCTGGCGGATCGAGGAGATCGCCGAAGAGAGCTCCCTGGGATGATGTGCGTAATCATCCAGGTAAGTCAGGTGCGGGGTGTTGATGTGTACATCGAGCCGCCTGCTGACACCCTGGAACGTGCTTATGGCGTGTTTTACCGCTTCGGGGGAGATGCCGTTCATCAGGCATATGGCTGCGGCAGCTACGCTGTTCTCTACGTTGAGCCATCCCGGAACGCCGCAGCGGATGTTTTCTATGACTCCGCCGCCCCACACAAGGTCGAAGGAGCAGTGCCCCAGGGAGTCTGTGGTGATGTTCCTGGCATGGAAATCCGCCCTGGGATCATTGTAGGAGTATGTCATCAATTCAGCCGGGGTGTCCTCGCGGCTGATGGGAAGGCCGTATTTGACAATCAGGAAACCGTCAGTCTGTGCCGCGAAGTCGCGGAATGCCTGGCGGTAGTGTTCAAGGTCACCGTAGATGTCCAGGTGGTCTGCGTCCATCGCCGTGATGACGGCGGTGTGGGGGTGCAGCTGCAGGAAGGAGCGGTCGAATTCGTCAGCTTCCGCAACGACGACCGGGTTCATGCTGATCAGCAGGTTGGTCTTGTAATTCTTGGATATGCCGCCCAGGAAGGCACTGCAGCCTGCGGATGAATCAGTGAAAATGTGCGCAGCAAGTGTGCTGGTAGTAGTCTTTCCGTGTGTGCCGGCGACTGCAAGGCATTTCTGTCCCTGGGTGATCTCGCCGAGCATCCTGGAACGCTTGATGACCTTGTAGCCTTTCTCCCTGACGGCCTTCAACTCCCCGAGGGTCTCCGGGACTGCCGGAGTGTAGACCACGAGGGTGGATGCCACATCTTCCGGAATAAGGTCCGGGCGGTCATCGTAGTGGACCGGAATGCCTTCAGCTTCAAGTTCTGCCGTAAGACTGGAGGGGGTCCGGTCATAGCCCGACACCGCGAGGCCCTTGAATTTGTAGTACCTCGCTATGGCGCTCATTCCGATTCCGCCGATCCCTATGAAGTAAATGTTCTTGTACATCACACCAGTTTATAGATTTCTTCGCATATGGTCCTGGCCGCCTGGGGGAGTGCAAGGGCGGAGACGTTGGTCTCTATCTCTTTTATCCTTGAGGGGTCGTGTACCAGCGCTATCGCGGTGGACATGAGTTTCTGCGGGGCCTCGGCGTCAGTGACTATCATGGCTGCGTCTTTGCGTACCAGGGCCATCGCGTTGTGTGTCTGGTGGTCTTCAGCGACGTTCGGGGAGGGAACGAATATGGCCGCCCGGTTGACTGCGCAGATCTCGGAAACGGTGCTTGCGCCGGACCGGGAGATGATGACGTCCGCGGCAGCATATGCCAGGTCCATCCTGGAAATGAAGTCGCTGTGGTGAACGTAGCGTACGTTGTCTTCAATGGCCGCGTCACGGGTCTGTTCTGCCATGAACCTGTCGATGTCCGCCTTGTAGTATTTCCCGCACTGCCACATGACCTCTATGTCTTCCCCGGCCGGGCAGCCGGAGGCGATCCATGATTTCATAGCCTTGTTGAGGGTACCGCTCCCCAGGCTGCCTCCTACTACCAGGATATGCCTTTTTGCAGGGTTGAGCCCATAGAATTCATATGCGTGCTGCTTCATCTCGGGGGTCGCCGGAGTCATTTCGCTGCGGATTGGATTCCCGCTGAGCACTATCCTGTCGGCGGGGAAGAATTTCTCCATCCCTTCATATGCCACGCAGATCTTCTGCACTTTCTTGCCGAGGATCCTGTTGGTCAGGCCGGCGAATCCGTTCTGCTCCTGGATCAGGGAGGGGATGTGCTTGCGGGTGGCCTGCCACAGGAGGGGGGCGCTGGCATAGCCTCCGACACCGACTGCTACGTCGGGCTTGAACTCATCTATGATCTTTCCTGCCTTGCGGATGCTCTGGAGCACCTTGAACGGTACTTTGAGGTCGTTCTTGATGTTCTCCCAGCTGAGCTGCCTCTGCAGGCCCAGCATCGGCAGGCCGATTATCTTGTAGCCTGCTGCGGGGACCTTTTCCATCTCCATCTTGCCTTCTGCGCCGACGAAAAGGATCTCCGTGTCCGGGTTCATGGCCTTGAGGCCGTTCGCAATCGAGACGGCCGGGAAGATGTGTCCTCCGGTTCCGCCGCCGCTTATTATGACTCTCAGTGGTTTATATTCCATATCCATTCTCCTTTGCTTCATTTATTCAAGCGGGCTGTCAATGCTTTCCAGGGCCTCAAGTTCGTCGATGGTGTCCCTGACATCGTCGTGATGAACGGTAAGGGGTTCAGCATGGGCATCTTCCCTGGCCATCTTGGCCTTAGCCATCCGGCTGATGGAAAGGATTATGCCGAAGGCTATGCTGAACATGAGGAAGGATGAGTTACCGTGGCTTATCATCGGCAGGGTCTGCCCGGTCATCGGCCCGATGTCCACATTGACCATCATATGCATCATTGCCTGAAGCGCTATCAGCAGGACGAGTCCCGCCACTGTGGTCTTCGCGAATGCATTGTCGCAGCTCCGCACTATCATCGAGCCCCTTGACAGCAGGCTCAGGTACAGTATTATCACTATTATCCCGCCGATCAGGCCGTATTCCTCGACTATGAAGGAGAACATGTAGTCCTCGAACATTACCGGGGTGACGTATCTCTGGGTGCTCTTCCCGGGCCCTTTACCGATGATCTTGCCTTCCCGTATCGCTATTTCGGCACTCATCGGCTGCTGGAGCTTGTCCACTGCATCCTGGTACTCGGGTGAGTTCTTGGGCGCGGTCATTATGATGGTCATCGGGTCCTGTTCGTGGCTCTTGGAGGCTATCCTGCCAAGGGCGGTGTCCAGGTGGGGGAAAGGCTTCTTGTCGGCCGGGAACGGGGCGTTGAAGGCTATCAGCAGGAGAATGAAGCCGACTGCCACTAGTCCCGAGGCAAGCATATGCTTGATCTTGAATCCGCCCAGCAGGATCGTCAGGAACATGATCCCTCCGATGAATATGGTACTTGACAGGGAGCCGACCATCATTCCGGCCGCCGTGGAGAAGATCGGGAAGTAGATGTAGATGATCCGTTGCCAGAGGGGCTTTGCCAGCCAGCTCAGCTTCTCATTGTCCTTGAAATGGTTCGGAATCCAGAGTTCCCCTTTGTTGTAGGCCGTGACCGCCCATGCCAGGTAGAGGATCATGGCGACTTTCACGAATTCGAAGACATGGATCTGGATCGGGCCGATCTTGAGGATCCTCCAGGCGTGGTTGAGCATTATCGGCTTGATGAATCCCAGGGACTGGTGTGACGCCAGGATGAGAAGCATCGTGATGGAAACCAGGTATCCGAACTGTGCGAAGAAACGGTAGATGCCAATCTTGCGTATGCTGTACAGGGCTACTATCAGGCCGAGCCCCAGGGCCGCGACCATCA
>CADCQP010000161.1 GCA_902803535.1 uncultured Bacteroidia bacterium
ACATAGTTCCTGACGGAAAGGGAGCGGAGCATGGTTGTTACTCCTTGGGCTGTCCCTGAGGCTTTTTCTCGTCTTCCCCTGCGAACCTGTAGGTCAGTTCCCCTTCCTCGAATTCCTTGATGGCGATCAGATCGGGCTTGGGCTGACGCTCATAGTACTTGGATATCTCGATCTGTTCCTTGTTCTCGAAAACTTCCTCCATGGTGTCGCGGTCATTCCTAAAGTCCTCGAGCTTCTTGTCGAGCTCTTTCTTCTCCGCGGCTGCAATCTGGTTGGCCCTCTTGTACATGATTACCACCGATTCGTAGATGTTTCCGGTGGGAGCTGCCAAATCCTTGACATCCCGGGTAATGGTGTTTCCGGGGACTTTCTTCAATTTGCTCTGATCCATATTCTTTGCTTTGTTCACCGGGAGCCTCTGTGACTCCCCTTCATATGTTTTACTTCTCCCCGGACTGGGAAGTTTCATTTTCTTTCAATTTGTCCTTGCGCTCTTTCTGGAGCTGGCGCTCGGATATATCCAGGTCCTCCCCTTCTACGGAGGTGTTGCCCATCGCCCTCTGCGCACGCTTGTAAACCACGTCGAGCTCACGTTTGTAGATGGACTCCGGATACTCTCCGATGAAATTGAAATAGTCATCCATGAACGTAAGGTAGCGTTCCTTCTGCTTCGCCGCGACACTCAGGTGGGCGAACTTGTACGAAGACATCGCTATGTAGTAGAGGATCTGTTCCCTGTAATTATTTTCCGCATTATCCTTCAAGATGTTGCGGAAAGCGACACGGGAAGCCTGGTAATCTTCCATCTTGTAATAGAGGCGGGCTCCTTCGAAAGCCTTCTTGTCGAGGCGGTCATTAAGGTCCCGGAGCATTTCATTGCAGACATCGGTGTGGACATTGCCGGGATTATCCACAAGATACTGGTGGATGCTTCCTATTGCGGCACGGGTCGGCATCTGGTCAAGCTCATAGCGGAAGGTGGAGCGGTAGAGGCAGTCCAGCCTGAGGAATGAGGCCTCGGGGGTGAACGGACTCCGCGGGAAATTGGTGATGAACTTGCTGAAATTCGTCTCAGCGGTGTAGAAGTCCTTGAAGCGGTAGTTGCTCAGGCCCCAATAGTACTGGACAGTGTCTTCCTTGGATGTTCCGTTCGTCTGCACCGAAAGGGATTCGAAAAGCTTGGCCGCCTTCTGGAATTTCCCATCGTTGAAATATTCGAATGCCGCTGCATATTTGCTGTCCACGTCGGTACCGCTCAGGAGCGTGTCGAATTTGGACGAGCATCCCGTTAATGCCAGAACCGCAAGCGCGGCAATCAGTAATCTTTTCTTAATCATATGTTTCTCTCATCAGTCCTGGTCAGCCCCTGTGTGCGAGCAGGAATTTTTCCACATCAAGCGCAGCCCTGCAACCGGATGCCGCAGCAGTGACGGCCTGGCGGTAACGCGGGTCCTGCACGTCCCCGGCGGCGAAGACACCCTCGACGTTTGTCGCACTCGTTCCTCCCTCGGTGATGATGTAACCCTTTTCATCGGTCTTGATCCACCTGGAGAAAAGATCGGAGTTCGGATGGTGTCCTATGCCCAGGAAAAAGCCGTCGACCTTGATGTCAAAAACCCTGCCATCCTTGTTGTTGAGGAGCCTCACGCCGGTAACTCCGGAATCATCCCCGAGGACCTCCTGGGTGTTGCAATTCCAAAGGACCTCTATGTTCGGGGTCGAGAACACCCTGTCCTGCATGGCCTTGGAGGCCCTGAACACGTCCCTGCGGACGATCATGTAAACCTTCTTGCACATGCCGGCGAGGTAAGTGGCTTCTTCGCAGGCGGAATCCCCTCCTCCGACCACGGCGACATCCTTCTTCCTGTAGAAGAAACCGTCGCAGGTAGCGCAGGCCGACACGCCCATCCCGCGGAATTTCTGCTCCGACGGAAGGCCGAGGTACTGGGCAGTCGCTCCGGTGGCTATGATCAGGGCTTCCGCCTCAATCTCGTGAGAATCATCCACCGTCACCTTGAACGGCCTGGAAGACAGGTCCACGCCCGTCACTATCCCGTGCCTGATATCCGCTCCGAACCTCACGGCCTGGGAACGCATGGAAGCCATGAGTTCATTGGCATCGACACCCTCTGCAAAACCCGGGAAGTTCTCCACTACCGTAGTCGTGGTAAGCTGTCCCCCGGGCTCCATCCCTTCGTACAAAACCGGCGTCAGTCCCGCCCTGGAAGTATATATCGCGGATGTGTAGCCCGCCGGGCCGCCTCCGATTATCAGGCATCCTGTCTTTTCCATAACCATGATTGTTAGAATTACAAAGATAACCAATTTTATTCATATATTTGTATATATGGCACCTTCCGCGAAATACAATGACCTCGCCGTTTTCAAGTCCCTCCTGTCAAAGTACGGGCTCAGGCAGACTTCGCAGCGCCTGGCCGTACACCGGGCAATGATGCGGCTCATCCACGCATCCGCAGATGAGGTCTGCACCGAGATCCGGAAAGAAGGGATGGTCTCGGTAACCACGGCGTCCGTTTACAATATCCTCAACGGGCTTTCGGAAAAAGGCATATATGCCAAAAGGATGTGCTCCTCGGGAAAGCTGTATTTCGACATACGTCCCGCTCCCCATGCACACTTCTATGACACCAAGAACGACGCCCTGTTCGATGTGACCGACGAAAAGATCCAGCAGAAGGCCGATTCCATCCTCGCACGCCGCAGGACCACAGGCTACCACCTGGACGCCGTGGAGATCTACATCCTCTGCCACCCCACCGGGCGCAAGAAAAAGGCCCCGAAAGCCTGAGGGGCCACGCTCCTAAAAGAATTTGACCACTTCGTCGAAAGGACGGCGCCTGGGGCGCTGCGGGTCTTCCTTGCGGTAACCAAGGGCTATGACCGCCATCACTATCTCATTTTCCGGGATAGAGAATATCTTCCGCAGTGCATCCGCATCGCGGCCTCCCATGATCAAGGTATCGAATCCCATCGCACGCGCCTTAAGTATCAGGAAGGCAGTGCTCAACCCGCAGTCGTGTCCACCCCATATGTCACCTATCGGGTCACGCTGCTCACCATTGGCAAAACCGGACTTGCCCTTTTCGAAAGAAGTGACGATCAATGCGGAAACCCCGTCCAGCCGGTCTTTGTTCCGTCCGACTGCATCCTTGACGGCAGCAATCTTCTCCGCACTCATGGCGACATAATACTTAGTCGGCTCATAGTTTATCCACGACGGTGCCTCCTGGGCCGAAGCGAGCACCTCACGAACCTGCTCCTGAGAGATCTTCCTGGTCCCGTCATAGCTCCGCACGCTGCGCCGGCTCGCAACTATTTCATCGAAAGTCGGCTCCTGGACCAGGGCACTGTCCTGGCCCCCATGGCATGCAGTCAGGCCGGCCACCACGGCCGCCACGGCCAACAACTTGAAAATGAGTTTCATATTCCTGTCCTATTATATTATTCAAAGCTCCAATAAAGATAAGATTATTTACGAAATGTATATCATCAGGATGTCAATGCAACCTTTTCCCCTAACGCCTTTCGAAGCGTGGCCTGAGGTCCCGCGAATGGGACGATAGCCACGATGCTGAGGGGTACATTGACAGGGTGCCCTGCACCCAAAAGCAAAAAAGCTTCCCTTCGTGGGAAACTTCGGAGCGAAGCGACAAAGCCCCTTCCCCGAGGGGAGGGGTTTGGGGTGAGGGTAACGTATATGGGTGCACCGCACCCCAAAGCAAAAGCAGAGGCCTGGTTGAGGGGTTAGCCGCGTATAGCGGCGCAAGGGGATCCTTCCCCTTGTTGCCCCTTGGGGCAGCGGCGAAGCCGCGAGGGTCGACAGGGTGCAACGCACCCCAAAGCAGAAAAGCTTCCCGTCATGGGAAGCTTTTCTGCTTTGGGGTGCTCGGAGGGACTCGAACCCTCGACAACCAGAACCACAATCTGGCGCTCTACCAACTGAACTACGAGCACCGTATTAAAA
>CADCQP010000162.1 GCA_902803535.1 uncultured Bacteroidia bacterium
CGGCTCCCTTTAGAAGCCCGCTGTCTATAAGTGACTTTCTGCTGCTGAAAAAACCGAACATTAAGCAGATTTAATAACGTCTCCGGTGTTGCCGGGATCATCCTCAAATGATGACTTCGGCTTCTTGGAGCCCTTCTTGCGGGATTTTCCTTCAGGTTCATCCTGCTCTCCGTAACCGTAGCCGTAGCCATAGCCGTAACCATACCCGTAGCCATAGCCGTAACCATAGCCATAGTGTCCGTAATGGCTTCCGGAGCCCATGACACCGTTCAGGACAATCGCCATCCTGTTGTACATTCCCTTGTTGTAGAGGTCTTCCACTGCGGGAAGTGCCCTGCGGTCAAACAGGCCGGCCCTGAGGATGAACACAGTGATGTCGGCATGGCGGGCTATGATGGATGTATCGGCGACGATGTCAACGGGAGGACAGTCGACAAAGATGTTGTCGTACTCGGTCCTGAGCTGCTGCATGAAATCCTTGAACTTGTCAGAAACAAGGATCTCGGCAGGGTTCGGAGGAAGGGTTCCGACCGAAAGGAGCGAGAGGTTGTCCTCTATCTTCTGGACAACTGAATGATAATCATCTATCTTGCCGGTCAGGTAAGCTGCAGAACCGGTGCTGTTCTTCCTGAGGGCCTTGCTCAAGGTAGCCTTGCGCAGGTCAAGGTCAAGCAGGAGCACCTTGGTCCCCTTAAGGGCCATAGACGCAGCCATATTCATGATAGTGAACGTCTTACCGGCATTGGGATTGAAGGATGTCACCATGTAGACATGGCACTGCCCCTTCTCCTGAGAGGCCATGACATCGAGGTTGGTCCTCAGCACTCGGAAGGCCTCGTTGATGGCATCACGTTTCCCATTCTTGACCTGGATCTTGCAGTTGTCGTCATTGTACTTGTTCAGGCGCAGCTTCTGCCAGAAGTTCTCGGGGACGCCCATCTGGGGAATCTCGGCCAGGAACGGAGCAGAAAGGGATGTGAGGTCCGCCTTGGACTTTACGGTAGTCTCCAGGGAGTTCTTGAGGAAGTAGTAGGCGAACGGGATGCCCATTCCCATAATAAGGGCTATCAGGAGAACCAGTTTCTTGTTCGGGGCAACCGGAGTGGATCCCCCGTTGGGGTTCATGATGGTCCTGGTGTTGGCCACGTTCACAAGGGATGCGATCTCATTCTCTTCACGCTTCTGGAGGAGGTAGACGTAAAGTGACTCGGTTACCTTCTGCTGCCTTTCGATGGAGAGCAGCTGAAGCTCCTGTCCGGAAGTACTGGCAATCCTGTTGAGTATCTCGTTCTCACGGGCGGATATGTCGTTCGCCTGCAGCTGGAGAGCCGAAATCAGGTTGTCGATGGACCTGTTGATAGACACCTTCATGGCGTCGATGGAATTGTTCAGGTCAATGATGAGCGGGTTGTTGGTACCGGCATCACGAAGCATGTTGTCCCTCTTGAGCACCAGGGCGTTGTACTCCTGGATTGAAGACTCTACACCCATGTTGGTAAGTCCGGAGTTGGAAGGGATGAGGTCCCTCTCATGCTTGGGATCATTCAGGTAGGACTTGATGAACCTGGCGATGGAAAGCTGGTTGTTGACTTCGAAAGCCCTGGACTGGTACTGCGAGGATTCGGCCAGGTAGGAGTCCGAAATGGACTGGATGTTGGTGATCTTGTTGGCCTCCTTGTACTCCCTCAGGTCATCCTCGACTCCGCCGAGTTCCGCGTTGATGACCTTGAGCCTGTCATCGATAAAGGCTGTGGTGTTGCGCGCGGCACGGGTCTGGTTCTGGACCCACTGCTCATTGTAAATGTCTATGAGAGTGGAAATCACGCTCTGGGCGCGGGTCGGGAAGAGGTCCTCGATTGAAAGCACGACCACGGAAGTTTCCTTCCCTGACAGGCTTACGTGAAGCCTGCTGGCATAGGACTTGGCCCGTGACATGGAGTTGGCCCAGATTACGGTGATGTCGTTCCCCCACTTGTCGGAATGGATGGTGGGCATGAGGGCAAGGCGGCCTACCGGGGTGACAAGTGTGTCTCCCATGTTGCCATGGACTGACTTGCCCTTTAAGGGCTGACCGGCCACCATGAATTCATCAAGCACGAACGATTCCGACGATTTCTTCCTGACCCTGAAGGAAAGGGAGGACGTCGGGTTGTCTCCTGCGAGGGTCATCACAAAGGGAGTACCGGTATAAAGCTCCCTTTTGCGGAGGAACTGGTCTTCGACATATGCTGTTTCGAGACCGAGCCTCTCTACTACCTTCTGCATGATGTCAGGCGATGAGAAGGCCTCCATCTCATTGTAAACGTTGGCGGAAGAGGAGTAATACCTCGACCTGGCCGAACTGGCGGAGAAGGAGGCGAGGTCCCTCAGGGTTGAGTTCTCTGCGCTCTCATCCACTATTACCTTGGCTGTCCTGCTCCAGGTCTTCGGCGTCCTGTAGAGGTAGAACAACGCAATGAACAGGCACAGCACCGTAAAGATGATGTATGTCCACTTGTGGCTGGTGAACATCGCCAATATGTCCGAAAGCTGGAGGGCGCTTTCTTCATTCTCATTGCCGTTCCATTTGGAGAAGTTTCTGTCTTCTGACATAATGTTCTGGATTATTGTTAATTACCGGGTCAGGATCAGGATGATCATGTTGGTTATGGTTACGAGAGTGGAGCCCATCGTCATCCAGAACGAAACGCTCCTGAAGTTGTTCTCGTTGATGGTTGACTGTCCTGCACGCACGGCATTCGGGGTCACGTAGACGATGTCGTTCTGCTGGAGATAGTAAGCAGGTGAATTGAATATGTCGGTGTCCCTGATGTCAACCACGTAAACCTGCCTCTTCCCGTTGATTTCGCGGAAAACGCGGATATTGTCGCGGCGGCCGTAGATCGTAAGGTCACGCGCCATCGACAGGGCCTGGAGGATGTTGATACGGTCTCCCTGGTTGGTGTAGGTACCAGGAGCGACAACCTCGCCGAGGACGGAGAACTTGAAATTCATGAATTCCACCGTTACGACCGGATCCAGCAGGAGTCCGTTGTCGATGAGCTCGCGCCTGATCTTTTCGCAGAGCTGCCAGCGGTTCATTCCGGCCACATGGATCTTGCCGAGTTTCGGGAACTCGATGTTTCCTTCGTTGTCAACTACGTAACCCAGAAGCCTCTGGTAGCCGCTGTTGGCGGTACTGATCTCGGAACCTGCCTGATAGGAAGCCACCGGGAGGTTGTAGATGGCCGACGCTGCGGGATTGCTGGACGAAACTATTATGGAGATCATGTCCTTTTCCTGGATCAGGATGCCCTGATTCACGGCCATGTTCATGATTGTATCATTCTGTACGTCCTGGAAATAATTGATGTTCTTGTAGGTCTTTGAACTGCAAGATGCTGCGAAAAATGCGGCAATTGCGATAAGGGAAAGCCCGAATATC
>CADCQP010000163.1 GCA_902803535.1 uncultured Bacteroidia bacterium
GGCGACTACAAGAGCACCAGCGACCGCGCGGCGCATTTCTACCCGGTAGAAGGTCTCTGGGAATCCATCCCGACCACGAACGAATCATATGGCTACAACGCCTGGGACAATTCCCACAAGGCTCCGGGGCACTTTATCCGCCTTCTCGAGGATGCAGTCTCACGTGGGGGGAATATCCTGATGAATGTCGGACCGATGGGAGACGGGAGATGGAGCGAGAAGGACCTTAACATTTTCCACACTGTCGGGAAATGGCTCTCCGTTAATGGCGAGAGCATATACGGAGCAGGAGCCGACCCGCTGCCCCTCCAGCCCTGGGGAGTGACCACCATGCGCGGAGACACCCTCTACCTCCACATCCACAAATGGCCCTCGGACGGGGCTGTAACCGTCGGCGGACTGGACACGAAGATCTCCAGGGGATGGGTCGTAGGCAGTCCGTCAGCTAGCGTAACCTGGGAGAAATCAGGCCCTTCCGATAAGAGGATCCAGATTGGAGGATGCAGCCCGGACAGTGTTAGCACCGTGGTGGCACTCATCCTTAAAGGGACTCCCACTGAAGGGACGACCGGCCTGCTTGAGCCAGGGCAGGAAAACGTCCTATACGCCTTTGACGCCAACCTCATCGGAGGAGGGTTCGGATTCGGGGACGGAAAGAGAAACCGCAACTATGTGAAGAACTGGAAGAAAGACACGCAGTACTTCACCTGGGATTTCCGCATGCCGGCTCCGGCGGAATTCGAGGTCTTCCTGGACTATAACACGGCCGCGGAAGCGGATTCGGGAGAAGTCTCCCTGGACTTCGGACAGGGTGAGGTCCCGGTCCCCTACACGCCTTTCCCGGAGAAGAACGGCACCACCACCATCAGTGCGGGGAAGGTCAAACTCCCGCAAGGCCAGTTCACCTGCACCCTCAAGGGAGTCCGGCACGATGGAGCCCAATATATGCAACCGATAGCCGTCAGGCTTGTCCCTGTCAGATAAACCAGATCAAGAGAAAAGATTATCATGAGACGCTTCTTACTTCTTCTAGCGGTCCTTGCCCTGGGCGCATGCGGCCAAAGGAATCCGGTCCTTTCAATAACCGGAGGACAAATCCAGGGAGTACCTGGCGAAAACAAGGATGTGCTGGTGTACAAAGGCATTCCCTTCGCCGCCCCTCCGGTAGGAGAACTCCGCTGGAAGGCCCCTCTGCCGGTAGTCCCCTGGGAAGGAGTCAAAATCGCCGATACATATGGTCTCCGCGCAATGCAGAGAGGGAACCAGCCAGGCTCTTTCTACTGGAAAGAGTTCTATTGGGAAGGTGACCCCGATATGAGCGAGGACTGCCTCTACCTGAATATATTCGCCCCCGCAAAGTCCGTAGGCAGGCCCGAAGCCAAGCTGCCGGTGGCGATGAACATTCACGGAGGTGCTTTTTCCGGCGGCTATCCCTACAGCACGCAATTCGACGGGGAAGCATGGGCGGAGAGAGGAGTAATCCTGGTCACGGTAGCCTACAGGCTCGGAGTCCTCGGATTCCTGAATCATCCGGATCTTTCAGCCGAAGCGGGCGGTCATTCCGGCAACTACGGGATCCAGGACCAGGCCGCAGCCCTGAAATGGATCCATGACAACATCAGCCAGTTCGGAGGAGATCCGGACAATGTAACCATAATGGGTCAGAGCGCCGGTGGAATGAGCGTCAAATACCTGCTGAACTCTCCCCTGGCTGCGGGCCTATTCTCGAAGGCCATCATCCAAAGCGGCGGCGGACTTGACCTTGCTCCCGGCGAGCCGGCCGCACACACTTCCCAGGAGGAACTCGACGAGCGCAGCAAAAAGGCCTTCGATGCAGCCGGACTTGACAATCTGGCCAAGATGAGGGCCGCCTCCTATCAGGAACTGGCCAAGATAAGGAGTTTCTACACTCCCCATGTGGACGGTCCTGTCATCGCACGCGATTTCAGCGAGGCTACCTACACCAACACCCTTGCCGACGTCCCTATCATGATCGGGTACAACAGCCAGGACATGGCAGCACTTGCCGGCAAGAGCGTGGACCGCTTCTGCGATGTAAGGGATTCTCTCAGCAGCAGGCCTGTCTATGAATATGAGTTCGTAAGGAACCTCCCGGGGGATGACGATGACCCGGAGAAAGACCCCGGAGCCTTCCACTCGGCAGAATTGTGGTTCGTATTCCACACCCTGGAGCGCAGCTGGAGGCCATGGACCCCTGGAGATTACGCATTGGCTGACGAAGTAGTGGATGCATGGACCGGTTTCTGCAA
>CADCQP010000164.1 GCA_902803535.1 uncultured Bacteroidia bacterium
AAGGCCCGCAAGGCCGACCTGAAATATCCGGGGACTCCTGTCGAAGAACCTCTGGTGCTTCTCCCTGTATTCCCGGGGACCAACTGCGACTACGACACTGCAAAGGCCTTCAGGCAAGCCGGGGCGCGTACCAGGTTCCTTGTCTTCTGCAACCTTACCGGAGATGACATCCTGCGCTCCATCGATGAGATGGCCAAAGCCATATCCGAGTGCCAGATCCTCGCCCTCTGCGGCGGCTTCTCGCTTGGAGACGAACCGGACGGCAGCGGAAAATTCATCGCCAGCATATTGAACAATGCCACAGTCGCGGCCGAAATCCGCCGTCTTCTGGACCGCGGAGGCCTGATCCTGGGCATATGCAACGGATTCCAGGCCCTCGTCAAGTCCGGTCTCCTTCCATATGGAGTCCCGGGCAGCGTGACAGAGCAGTCGCCTACACTCTTCAGGAATGACATCAACCGCCACGTGTCCCAGATGGCGACAATGAGGGTCGCTTCAGTCAATTCACCCTGGCTGTCCTCCCTGGAAATCGGGCAGCAGTTCGCTATTCCGGTCAGCCATGGAGAAGGCAAGTTCGTGGTAAGCGAGTCACTGGCAGCCGAGCTCTTCAGCAGGGGACAGGTGGCATTCCAGTACGTGGATCCCGAGAACGACCAGGTTACCATGCGTTCCCCTGCGAATCCGAACGGCTCCTATTACGGAATCGAGGGCATTATCAGTCCCGACGGCCGCATCCTCGGAAAGATGGGACACTCTGAGAGATATGAGAATAACCTGTTCAAGAATATCAGCGAAGAGATGGACCAGGGACTGTTCGAGAATGCAGTAAGGTATTTCAGAGGAAAATAATTAACGAGAAACTATAGACAAAAGATATGGCAGCATCGGATTATGAGAAAGCCGGAGTCTCCCTGGAGGCCGGTTATGAAGTGGTAAGGAGGATCAAGAAGCACGTCGCTTCGACAGCCCGTCCCGGAATCATGGGCGGCATAGGCTCTTTCGGAGGCATGTTTGACCTCTCTTCGCTGGGTTACCGCGAGCCTGTGCTCGTCAGCGGTACCGACGGGGTGGGAACCAAACTCAAATTGGCATTCGCCATGGACAAGCACGATACCATCGGAATCGATGCCGTGGCCATGTGCGTGAATGATGTTCTGGCGCAAGGCGCTGAGCCTCTGTTCTTTCTGGACTACGTAGCCCAGGGCAAGACCCGTCCCGAGGTAGTGGAGGCAATTGTCGCGGGAGTCGCCGAGGGTTGCCGTCAGGCCGGCTGCGCCCTGGTAGGCGGAGAGACTGCCGAGATGCCCGGAATGTACGCCGACGGGGAATATGACATAGCCGGATTCACTACCGGAGTGGTAGAAAAGTCAAAGCTGATCGATGGTTCCAAGGTCAAGACCGGGGACGTCCTGCTGGGCATTTCCTCCACCGGAATCCACTCGAACGGCTTCAGCCTCGTCCGCAAGATCATCTCCGACGCAGGCCTCGACCTGCACAAGACATATGAAGCCCTCCAGAGCGACCAGCCTCTTGGTCTGGTAGTACTGACTCCTACGAAGATATATGTCCGTCCGGTGCTCGACGTTATCCGTCACATGGACGTGCACGGAGTCGCGCATATCACCGGCGGCGGCTTCGACGAGAACATCCCGAGGATCCTTCGCGAAGGTCAAGGCATTGAAATCTACGAGGGCGCCTGGACCGTACCTCCGGTCTTCCCCTTCCTCGAGAAGGAGGGCGGAATCCCGCACAGGGAGATGTTCAACGTCTTCAATATGGGAATCGGAATGGTGCTGGCCGTGGACGAGTCGGACTGCGAGACTGCGAAATCCATCCTGGCCGCCCATGGCGAGTCCGCAGCCGTTATCGGCCGTGTAGTCGAAGGTGAAGGTGTGACAATTTTAAATTCTTCAAAATGAGAGCATTGATAAGTGTCAGCGACAAGCGTGGAGTCGTCGGATTCGCCCGGGAACTTGAGTCTCTGGGCTGGGAAATCATATCTACGAGCGGTACCATGCGCCTGCTCAGCGAAGCCGGTGTAAAGGTGACCGCGGTAAGCGATGTCACCGGGTTCCCGGAGATATGCGACGGCCGCGTCAAGACCCTTCATCCGAGGATCCATGGCGCCCTGCTTGCCCGGAGGGACATCCCCGCACATATGCAGGCCCTTTCCGACAACGGGATAGAGACCATCGACATGGTATGCGTGAACCTCTATCCTTTCAGGGAGACCATCGCCAAGGAGGGAGTCACAATGGAAGATGCCGTCGAGAACATCGACATCGGCGGTCCGTCAATGCTCCGCAGCTCCGCGAAGAACTGGGAGAGCGTGACAGTGGTCTGCAATCCTGACGATTACGCCACTGTGCTCGACGAAATCCGCAAGACCGGAAACACCACCCGCGAAACCAGGCTTGCCCTGTCTGCCAAGGCATATACCCACACTGCGGAATATGACATGGCCATTGCCACTTATATGCGTTCGCAGGCCGGTCTTCCGGAGAAGCTTTTCCTGGAATATGACTTGAAGCAGGAGCTCCGCTATGGCGAGAATCCCCACCAGCAGGCAAAGTTCTACAAGAGTGCCAAGCCAGAACCGTTCTCCATAGCAGGCGCAGAGCAGCTCAACGGGAAAGAACTGTCCTACAATAATATACAGGATGCAAACGCTGCACTGGAACTCGTCCGTGAATTCGACGAGCCTTTCTGCTGCGGCGTCAAGCATATGAATCCCTGCGGCTGCGCGGTCGGAGTGGATGTGCTCGATGCATGGAAGAAGACATATGAAGGGGACAAGACTTCGATCTTCGGCGGCATAGTAGCCGCGAACAGGGAGATAGACCTC
>CADCQP010000165.1 GCA_902803535.1 uncultured Bacteroidia bacterium
GGCCTGACTATCGAAAATCCTTCTGGGGAAGGCAGTTCCAGGAGCTGGGACAGGTCCAGGAGTGAAAGGTTGAGGTTGTTCCTGGCCTGGGTGGCGGCCAGCCTGCTCTGTCCCAGGGCAGCCTTCTGCTGCGAGACCTGTGCCTGTGACGCCTTGCCGTTTTCGAGCATCGCGCCGAGGCGTTCTGTCTGCAGGGAATCTATGGCGACCTGTCTCATGGATACATCCAGTATCTCCATGTTGTAGAGGATCTGGACATATGCCTGGGCCACGGCGACGCTGATATCTTCTTTCGCTTTCTCCAGGTCGGCTGTCGCGGCTTTGAGGTTCAGCTCTCCTTCCTTGATGCTGTTCCCTATCTTGAAGCCCTGGAAGACCGGAACTGAAGCGCCCAGCGAAAAGCCGGTGCTGGTCGTGTTGGTGTTCGAGTAAGTGTTGTCCGCAGTCAGTCCGCGTCCGAAGGACATGCTCTCGCTGGCGCTGCCGCTGACCTGCGGAAGGCGGCTTCCCTTGGCCGTCTCCAGCTGGATCTCCTGCTGCCTGACCTGGAGGTCTCCCTGCTTGAGGGTGATGTTGTGTTCCTGTGCATAGCGGATGCATTGCTCCAGGGTCCAGGGGCTGCCGGGAGTCTGTCCGGAAGCGGTCCCGGCCAGGAAGACGGTCAATATCAATAAATTCCTTTTCATTATCTCTTCTCGATTATCTGGTTCCCGCGGACTTTGTCCCCTTCCTTGAGGCCCGACTTGATTTCGATGTTGATCCCGTCGGACAGTCCGGTCACCACGTGGGTCCTTTCGTATTTGTTTTCACCCTTGACAAGATAGACATATGTCGAATCTCCTTCGAAGCTCAGGGCGCTTTCCGGAATGGAGAGGACCCCTTCAGCTCCTTCGAGGCGTATTTCTGCATTCGCGCTGTAGCCGGAGCGTACCGTGATGCTGTCGGGCACTGTGACCGCGGCCTTGATCTCGAATTCGTTCGTCCCGTTCTTCTCCTGTGCTTTCGGGGAGATGAATTCCATGACTGCGTCGAGCCTGACATCCCTCAGGGCCCCTACGGTTATTGTCATCGGGAATCCTTCCCTGACCCTTCCCACTTCGGTCTCGTCGATGAAACCGTCGAAGATCAGGTCTCCCATGTTCGCTACGGTGGCGATGGTGGTGCCGTCATTGAACGTGTTGCTCTGTGTGACCGAGTTGCCAACCTTGACGGGAATGTCCAGGATCAGCCCCGAGATCGTTGACCTGATAAGGGTAGAGCTGGACTTGGCATTGCTCTTCGAGACCCCGTCGCGGACTACCTCGAGATTCTCGGTGGCGGCGTTCTTCTCCTCAATCGCCTGGGAGAGGGCCTGTTTGACCTGGTCGTATTCCTCAGCGCTCACGAGGTTCTTGTCGTACAGGGCCTTTTCGCGGTCGTGGTTGGTCTGGGCCTGCTTGAGGTTGATCTCGGCCAGGCGTACGCGGGACTGTGCGGCACTGAGGGAGTTCATCTCGGGAATGACCTTAACCTTCGCGATGACCTCTCCCTCGGAAACCATTTCTCCGGCTTCCTTGTAAAGGTCGGAGATGATCCCGCTGATCTGCGGCTTGATGTTCACCTCGTCGCGCGGGATGATCTTCCCGGTCACCACGGATGTCTTGTAGATGTCCCTGACGGAAGTCTCAAGCTGTTCGTACTTGATTTCCTTGGGCCTTGAGTTCTTCCACAGGGCCGCAAATGTCCCGATGAACACCAGGGCTACAAGCGCCAGGATAATGTACTTCAGGTTCTTTTTCATATGTTTCCAGTTTTTATCATTCATCTCTCATAGCATCTACCGGCTTGATCTCCATAGCCCTCAGGGCCGGCGCGAGTCCGGCCAGCACTCCCAGGACGACCAGCAGCGCCATGGCCAGGATCCCCGTCCAGAAGCCGATCTGGAAGGACACGGAACCACTTGAGTCCGGAAGATGCGACACTATGTTCCCGGCGCCGCCGAGTACCAGCACCGAGAACAGGATCCCGAACATGCCGGCCAGGATTGTCAAGCCTATGCTTTCTGTTATTATCTGTGACAGGATCATCTTCGGGGTCGCTCCGATTGCCCTGCGTATGCCTATCTCTGTTGTCCTCTCCTTGACTGTCACCATCATTATGTTGGAAACCCCTATCGCTCCTGCCAGCAGGGTCCCGAGCCCGACGAGGATCACCAGGATGTTCACTCCCTTGAACAGGTTGTCAACAATGGAGAATATTTTCTGAGTATCAATCATCATCACTGCCTGCCTGTCGTCCGGTGCGATAGTGTGGCGCCGCGCCAGCAGGGCCCGCACCTTTTCCTGGGCGGCATCCGAGTCGGCTCCGTCTTTGAGGGTCATGCATATGATGTCGAACTTCCCGCCTTTGTTGTAGATCCTGTCCATGAGCTGGAAGGGGATTACGATGCTCTCGGCGGGCGACCCGTTGATGTTTATGCCGCCTGCCCTCGAATCAACTCCGATGACCTGGAAATAGATGTCCTTGACTTTTATGAACTTCCCGGTCGGATCCTCTCCTCCGGGGAACAGGTTCTCCCATACTCTTTTCCCCAGCACGCAGACTTTCCTTTCCTGCTTGCAGTCCACTTCGTTGATCCAACGTCCGAACAATATTTTCGGCGATTCGATATGCGTGTATTCAGAGGTAAGGCCCTTCAGCAGTCCGGTATATGTCCTGTCTTCATATGCAAAACCACCTCCCCACTGGGCTTCCACCATCGTGACGACGTCCGCATCCGGCACCATTGTCTTTATCGCCTTGATGTCGCTGGCGTCCATGAGCCAGGACCTGTCCCTCTTGAATCCGCCGTAAGGCTTTGAGGTGTTGTTGGTTCCGATGATTATTGAATTGGATGCGAAGCCCTCGAAATTCTCGCTCAGCATCTTCTTCAGGCCGTCTCCGCCGCCCAGCATGATCAGAAGCATGAATATGCCCCAGAATATTCCGAAGCCGGTAAGCAGTGTCCTGCTGCGGTTACGGGACAGGGTATCGATTATCTCCTTGTATCTGTCGATGTCGATCTTCATGGCTACTTGTCTGCTCTTAAGGCTTCAATCGGACGGACCTTCGCTCCCTGCCATGCCGGGATGATCCCGGCAACGGTTCCGGCCACGATCAGGAGCAGGGTGGCCTTTATCGCTACGTCGAATCCAACTCCGATATCCTTGAATATGTACAGCTGCATGATTCCCATGTCCATCGGATGTGACGCCAGGGTCTTGTCGAGGAAGATGTCCGCTCCCATCCCGAGTACCATGCCGATGTAGCCAAAAAAGGCTGTGATGGCTATGCTCTCCATGACAATCAGTTTCAGGATCGACCAGGGTGTGGCGCCCAGGGCCTTCCGGATCCCGAACTCGTGGATCCTCTCCTTGACAGTGATCAGCATGATGTTGGACACTCCCACGATTCCGCTCAGGAGGGTCAGCAATCCCAGGATCCAAAGCGCCGTGCGCATGATCCTTATAGCCTTGTCCATCTCCTGGTTGTTGAGATAGTGGTTCATCAGATATGTAGTCCTGGTGTCCTCGGGGGCGGCTCCGTGTAAAGTGTTGACCGCCCTCTTGTAGCGTTTCTCGAATTCTTCATTGGCGGCCTTGGATTCGAGTCCGTGGAACTGGAGCGTTATCATGCTGAGCCATGCGCCTTCAGTGCGCATGAGCCTGGCCGTGGTGTATGGGATGTAAGAGGTGTGCCCCCATGACTGCTCTTCTGCCTCGCGTATGCCGACTACCTTGAACGGAATGTCTCCGAGTACGATGTTCCGTCCGATTATCTTGGTGTAGTCCATCTCGTCTCCAAGGAGCTGCGAGGCTGCGTTGCTGTCGATCACTATGATCTTGCTGTAGTTTTTCAGGTCGTTTTCATTGATGAAGCGTCCTGCTTCCAGGCGTATGCCGTAGGAGTCCTTTACCAGTGGGACGACTCCCTGTATATCGGAGTAAAGTGCCTCCCTGCCGAGGCTCAGGGTGTCGGAGAAATACAGCATTCCGAAAGCCTTGTCAACTTTCTCGCTGAACTGCTCCGAAAAGGCTAAGTCCCTTTCGTTGAACCTCATCGGAGTCCCTTCCTTGATGCCATTGTAGGGCATAGCCGTTATTCCAGGGTACACGTCGATAAGGTTGAGGACAGTGTCGCTGGAGTTGCTCAGCAAGGCATTCATGAGTCCGTTGCCGGTCCCGAGGAGGACGATTATGATGATGATACCCCAGCTGACAGCCAGGCCGGTCAGGGTAGTGCGCAGCTTGTTCTGCCGCAGGGTGCTCCATATTTCATTGAAAAGGTCCTTCATCGTTCCTGCTTATTTGAGCGATCCGTCCGCCCCGAAGACCATGGCATCGTGCCTTATGTTCTCCTCGATCTCTCCTATGACTCCGTCCTTGATATGGATTATCTTGTTGGTGTAGTTGGCCACTCCGCTTTCGTGGGTGACGACGATTATAGTGAGATTGTCCTTTTCATTGAGTTCCTTGAGGAGCTCCATGATTTCGACTGATGTCTTGGAATCGAGGGCTCCGGTGGGCTCGTCGGCCAGGATTATGTCGGGCTTGGTTATGAGTGCGCGGGCGATTGCGACCCTTTGTTTCTGCCCTCCTGACATCTCGTTGGGGTAGTGGCCCGCCCATTCCTTGAGTCCGAGGCGGTCAAGGTATTCCATTGCCAGTTCATGGCGCCTGTGCCTGCTGACTCCCTGGTAGAACAAGGGAAGTTCTACGTTCTCGACGGCGGTCTTGAAACCTATGAGGTTATATGACTGGAATATGAATCCGATCATCTTGTTCCTGTACTCGGCGGCTTTCGACTCGCTGAGGTCCCATATGAGCTTCCCGTCGATCCTGTACTCTCCGGAATCATAGTTGTCCAGGATGCCCAGGATGTTCAGCAGGGTCGACTTTCCGGACCCGGAGGCCCCCATGATCGACACGAACTCCCCGCGCCCGATGCTGAGGTTTATGCCTTTGAGGACGTGCAGGGGCTGCGCTCCGAAATAGGTCTTGTTGACGTCTTTAAGCTCTATAAGCATATGTCTTGTCTTTGCGTGTTCACGTGTATTGGTATATTAATACACTGCAAATATA
>CADCQP010000166.1 GCA_902803535.1 uncultured Bacteroidia bacterium
GACCCCGGACTTGAAGGAACGGACCTCAGGAGCCTTGCCCTCCGCGAGGAAGGAAACGGAGACATCGTAGAGCGCGGGCTCGCCATATCCTGCCGGCCACCACAGCTCCGGATTGTCAAACCGCTGTTTTTCGAACTCATATGTAGTTGACTCGCCGCCTTTTAGGACGATATCTCCAGAATATGAGAGCGGTCCGTAGCTGACGGAGACCTTGCCGCTGCAGCTTGAAGAGGAATGGTTTGTGAGGCTGACCCGGGTGGAGATGTCAGCATATGCCGTGGAGGGGAGGGGCAGGTCGGTATCGATGAAGACGTCGTCGATGGTGACTCCGCTATCGTGTGCCGTGAGCCTGACATCATTCCATATGCCTATGTCGCGTCCGCGTACGGTCGGGATCCAGTCCCAGCCTATTGTGGCGTGGAAGGTCGGATTGTCGGCGCCCAGAATTCCGCCGTTGATCTCGGACTTGTCATAGCCTGTCTCTTTTACGGCGCCCGGATTGGCGTTCTGGCGGATCAGGACAGCGAGAGCGTTCTCCTCTCCTTTGCGTACGAGACGTGTCACGTCATATTCAGCTGCAGTGAAGCACCCGTCGATGGCCCCGACATATGCTCCGTTAAGGTATATGTCTGCTTTCCAGTTGATTCCATCGAATTCCAGCATTACAGTCTTCCCGTCGAATTCCTCGGGGACTGTGAAGGTGTCTCGGTACCAGAAATCGCTCAGGAAGTAGGATTCGGAAATCTGGAGCTGGTCCATGTCATAGTTTATCCGGGGGATCGCCCCGATGTTTTCATATGAAGCGGCGACCGTGCCCGGGACCGTGGCGGGAAGCCAGCCCTTGGGGTCATATGTTGTCGTGGAGATGCTTTCACCGTTTCCTTTGACTTCTGAGGCGCGCCTGAGCATCCATGCGCCCCTTCGGAGTTCAAGCCTTCCGTCGGATGCCTCCGGTGCCGGTTGGGGGACATATGCCACGCCTCCGCGTCCGAGAACCTCCATTTCGCTGAGGATGAAATTCTTCCCGTCTATGCTGCCCTTCATCTCGACTTTTACGTAGCGGGCCTTTCCCTTGACGGCGATTTCGTCCGTAAGGTCCTCTCCTGCCGGCAGCTGTGCTGCTTCTTTCCAGGACTCTCCGTCATCCGAGACCATGATCCGTCCTTCAACCGCCTTGTTGATCCAGCGGAGGATCACCTTCTCGAGTGAGGATTCCTTCCCCAGGTCGATGCAGAGCCATTCATCGCTGTTCCCCTCGCTCATCCAGCAGCTTGTGAAGCACTTCGAAGGGAGGATGTCGATTTCGTCATCGTTGCGGTAAGAGTTCTCGTGCCTGTTGTCATAGGCAAACTGGGCCGAGTGACCGTCCTTGATGAAATTCACCTCACGGACATTGACGAGCCCCGTTTCCGGGAAAGTGGCCTTGTACCAAGGGTACGAACCTCCTTCAAAGGGGAACCAATCCTCTCCGTCCTCGGATGCTTCGAAAACTGCCCGGGCCGGGCTGCGTCTTCCGTCGGGGCCGGATAAGAATGTGGCATCGGCGGTCATCCTGTCCGCATATGCCGGAAGCCCGCCTATGAAATGGAAGATTACATATGGCGGATTGCCCTTGATATTAGCCCGGGTGTTTTTGTGGTTGTCCAGGAGTTTTTCCCGCATGTTCCTGGGAACAGGGCCCTCGGATGTGATGGTCTCGACCAGGCATGGCTTTTCCCCGGAAATGATCCCGTCGGTGACGAGCTGTGCCGTCAGGTTGTAATCAATGCTCGAAGAAGCCCACGCCGCACGCATGAGGGCGAGGTTCCTGAGCTCATTGCCGGCGCTGGCGGCGATCGGGCCGTCATATTCGTCAGGGGAACCGGGGTAGATTCCCGCGCCCCTCGTATGTGAAGTGTTGTCTGTCGTGCAAGCCGCCAGGATCAAGGCGGAAAGTCCGGTGAAGAAAAAATGCCGCAGGTTCATAATCAATTGCTTTATTTGCAAATGTAATTGAACTGCGGCAGTTTTCCTAATACCATTCCTGCTTTATTGGCCCTCGTCTTCCCCAGAGAGCAGTTTCTGACTTTCGGCCCTTACCCTCTCGAGGGAGCGTTCTCCTCCGATGATGTAGGCATTCTTTTCCCTGTCCAGTCCGCGCTTCTCATCTATCTTCTCGCGGAGTTCCATGATGGCCCTCTTGTGGTTGATTACCCAATTCTCGAGATAGAGGCAGCTGGTTGCCAGGAAATAGTAGACAACTGTCTGCAGGGTCATGCAGAACATCTGGCTCAGTGCGGCGGTGATGTCTCCTCCCGCGCTGTTCATGTTGATGAATGCCTGAACGCCGAATGTTGACGGGAAAATGTAGGATACCAGTTTCCAGAATTTGGTGAAACTTACTGTCGGCCAGGATGTTCCTGTCAGGAAGAGGCACAGGGGCGAGGCTACGAGGAACAGGACGAATACAGTTTCCCTCCGGGATATTATCGTGCTCCATGTTTCGCTGAAGAAGACGCAGTCCGTAACGAAGAACAGGAGCAGGAGGAGGATGTCCCAGTAGCTTCCCCTCTGTGGCAGGCCGAAGATCGCCGGTACTATGAAGATTATGTACAGTGAGACGGCCAGGTAGACTAGCCAGTAGGCGGCGCCTCGTCCGAGGACGACCCTGCCGACTCCGTGTCCTGAAAGCCTGTCGGGAAGGGATGCGAAGCTGTGGTTCTTTTCCCTCTGGGTGCCTACCAGCATTGACATACCGTAGAACATGGTCTGCTGTATGATGAGAAGCAGGATGGCCGTCACCAGGAAGAAATTGTAGGAGAAGGCCCTGTTGTAGGGGTTGTTCTCTTCGTACAGGAGGGGCTTCGTCAGCTGGAAGGATTCCTGTGCGGTGTAGCCAAGGGCATCGTAGCGGTCTATCTGGATGGATCCTATCTCATTGAGCATGACAAAATTGGCCGCCATGAGGGCATTCTTGTAGTAGAGGAATGAACTCATGTCTGCATAGAGGGAAAGCCGCGCAGTCTCGTTTCTGGCCAGTTTCTCCCCGAAATCCGACGGGAAGAGGACTATGCCCTTGACCTTGCGCTCCTGCATGAGCTTCCTGGCCTCTGCCATGTTGATGCATTTCCAGGCTACCTGGACCTCCCTTGTAGCATCCAGTTCCCGGATGAATCTCCTGCTCTGCGGGCACGC
>CADCQP010000167.1 GCA_902803535.1 uncultured Bacteroidia bacterium
GGGACTTGCTCTTGTAGGTAACAGTCTCGCGGCCCTTGCGAACTAATTGTTGAATTGTTGGCATAAATGCTTAACAGTAAATAAATTATGTTTTACAGCCCCTTTTTGGGGGACTGCAAATGTACGAATAATTAATTAATTAACAAAGTTTTTAACAGGCCCAGGGCTTTCTACCGGTATTTTTTGAAGTCCGGCATGGCCAGGTCGGAGAGCAGGTCATCGAACGAATCTCCCTCCCGGGGGCAGATCAGCAAAGCGTCTTCGGTGTCCACCACCACGAAATTCTTCAGGCCCTTGACCGCAATCATGCGCCCGCCTCCCTTGGAGTAGATCAGGTTGTCCTTGCAGTCCCTGATGACCTTCCCGTCAAAAAAGATTATGTTGCCGGAGGCGTCCTTCACGGGCGAAGCATTGTAGAGCGAACTCCAGGACGAGATGTCGCTCCAGCTGAAACTGGCGGGATAGACCATCGCCCTCTCGGTCTTCTCCATCACACCGTAATCAATGGACTGGTTGGAGCATTCCGTGTAGACCCTTTCGAGGAAGACCTCCTCGTCCGGTCCCCCGAGAGAATTCTCCCAGCCTTTGAACAGGGAGGTGATCTCCGGAATGTACCTCTCCATCTCGGCCTTTATCACTGATGCCTTCGTCACGAAGATACCGGTGTTCCAAAGGAACTCGCCGCTCTTGATGAATTTCTCGGCAAGCTCGGTCCCCGGCTTCTCAAGGAAGGTCTTGATCGGCACCGGAACGCCCTCCTGCAGGGCCTTGCGTCCTCCCCTCGCCTGGATATAGCCGAATTCCGGGGAAGGCCTGTCAGGACGCGCCCCGATGCTCACCAGGTTGTCATTTTCATATGCATATGACACGGCCTTATCCATCGTGTCCGCGAACTGCGCATCCGAAGAGATGATGTGGTCGCACGGGGTCACTATCATCACCGCGTCCGGGTTGCGCTTCAGCACGGCATATGTCGCATATGCCACGCAGGGCGCGGTCTTGCGGCTGTACGGCTCGAGCAGGAGGTTCTCGCTTCCGAGCCCCGGGAGCTGTTCACGCACGATGGAGGCATATTTCCTCAAGGTTATCACTATGATGTTCTCCTTCGGGATGACAGCCTGGAAACGCTCATATGTCCTCTGGAGGAATGACATCCCGCGCCACGGGATGTTCATGAACTGTTTCGGACACTCCTCACGCCCTAAAGGCCACAGGGAAGCTCCTCCGCCTCCGGCCATTATCACGCAGTAGCTGTTGCTGTTCATATATTCAGGTTATTAGTATCTGGTTAATCAATAATATATGTGGTCTTTCTCATATGTACATCGGGAGCCAGGCCTGGGGGAAGAATTCAACTTCGGCGCCGAATCCGTCAAACACGACGCTTACGACATCGAAGAACACCTCCGCATCTCCTTCCCAATGCTCCCTGAGGTATTTTTGGGCAGCGGAAGCTATTCTCTTCTGCTTCAGCGCCGTAACATTCTCCTCGGGGGCGGCTGACACCGGAGCCGTACGGCTCTTTACCTCTACAAAATGCAGGCCTTTCGCATCGCTGGAGATAATGTCTATCTCAAGATGTCCTCCCCTCCAGTTCCGCTGCAGAATCCTGTGTCCTATGCCTTGGAGGAACTCACATGCCTTCTCCTCTCCGAGAGCTCCCAGCTCATTCTTTTTCCCTGCGTTCTTAGTCATCTTACCTCTCAAACGTGACTACTGTCACACCCGTTCCTCCGAACTGTATCTGTTCATCGCGGGCCGATGCCACGCCGGGCACCGTCCGCACATATTTCTGTATCTCATCCCTAAGCGCCCCGGTTCCCTTCCCGTGGATTATCCGCACGGATTCCACGTTCAGCATGATGGCGTCGTCAATGTAACGGGATACTATGTCCATCGCCTCCGAAACCCTCTCCCCGCGCACGTCCAGTTCCATCTTGAAAGCCGCCTTCCTCTGGGCGATAGCTGCATCGTTGCGCTGCACGACAGTCTTCGAGACCTCCTTCACCGCAGCCTTGAACTCATTGGAGGAAATCCTCTCAACCCGCTCCGAAGGCATTCTGCTCCTGATGTTTCCGACAGTAATCGTAACCGTGCGGCCCGTCACGAACACTACTTCTCCGACCATCCCGTTGTCCTTGACCCTCACCTTCTCCCCTATCTTGAGCGGGGCATTGCGGAACTCTTCCATCCGCATCCTTTCCTCTTCCTGTTCCTGAAGTGCCTTACGGGTCCTTTCATCCGCCCTCTCCAGCTTGCGGGCCTGCTGGCGCGCCCTGCGGGCCTCAAGCTGCTTCAGTTTCTTGTCAAGGTAATCCTGCCTCTCCTTTTCCGTCTGCTCCTTCTTCTTCATCAGGGCGCCGACGAAGTCCTGGAGCTCCTCCCTTGCATGCCTGGTCGCCTCCTTCTCCGCCTGGGATTCCTTTATGGTCCTTATGGTGTTCTCCACCTGCCTGTTGGCCCCGCTGACTATCTCGGCCGCCTCGGCATGCGCCTTTGCAAGTATGTCCTTGCGTACCTGGCGTATGTCTTCGAGCTCCTTCTGGTAACGGTCTGTTATGCTTTCAAGGGTCTTGTCGGTACTCTTTATCTTCTGGAGTTTCTCGTCCAGGGTACGGCGGCTGCGCGCTATGCGCCTGAGGTTCCGCTCCATCCCGACGAAGCCCTCTCCGGCACGGGACTCTGCATCGCTCACCACCTTCTCCGGAAGACCCATCTTCCGCGCCATCTCGAAGGCGAAGGAATTGCCCGGCAGGCCTATCTCAAGCTTGAACAACGGAGCGATATTCTTCGCATCGAATGCCATGGCCCCGTTTATCACCCCGGTGTCGCTTCCGGAAGCATACAGTTTCAGGTCCGTGTAATGGGTGGTAATAACTCCATATACACCCTTGCGGTCAAGTTCCGCCAGGATGGCGCAGGCGATAGCCCCGCCGGCCGCCGGTTCGGTCCCGGAACCGAATTCGTCAATCAGTACCAGGGTTCCGGAATCCGCATCCTCCAGCATCCCCTTCATGTCTGAAAGGAAGGAAGAATAGGTACTCAAGTCATTTTCCAGGGACTGGTCGTCTCCGATGCTGACCATTATGTTCCGCAGCACGGGCAGCTCCGAAGTCTCCGACGTGGGGATGAGCATTCCCCACTGGAACATGTACTGCAGGAGTCCCGTCGTCTTGAGCGCAACTGATTTGCCTCCGGCATTAGGTCCGGAAATCAGCAGGATATGCTTTGCCGGGGTCAGGATCACCGTCAGGGGCACTATTTCCTTCTGCTCCTTCTTCAGCGCCCTCTCCAGGAGGGGATGCCTGGCCTTGCGCAGGTTCATCTCCCCGTTCTCGGAGATCAGCGGCATCCCGGCCTTAAAGTCCAGGGCCACCTGGGCCTTCGCAAGCAGGAAATCAATTTCTCCCATGAATCCGGCACTCTCTATGAGCTGCGGCACATATGGCCGCACGAAATCGCTGAACTCGTCCAGTATCCTGGCTATTTCGCGGGTCTCGGAGAAGCGCAGCTCCGCCACTTCATTCTCCAGCTCCACTATTTCGGCCGGCTGTATGAACGTGGTCTTTCCGGACGAGGATTCATCGTGCACGAATCCGCTTACCTTACGCTTGCTTGCGCTGTTTACCGGGATGAGGTAGGTGCCGTCCCGCATGGCGATATTGGCATCTGAGGCGGCATAACCGTCTGCGATGGCTTTCTTCAGCACCGCGGCTGCCCTCTTTGAAATGGCGCCTTCTTTTTCTTTCAGCTGCCTCCTGATGTCCTGCAGGGCCGGAGACGCGCTGTCGCGCACGTTACCGTACCTGTCAAGTATGGAGTCTATCCTCCTGTCAACCTCGGGGAAATGCTCCACCTTCGAGACCATCTGTCCCAATGTGGGATAGACGCCGTCCTTAAGCGAAGAGAAGAAACCCGTGATCTTCCTTACGGTTCCGCTCATGGTCCTGAGCTTCCCCAGGGAAACCAGGTCTATGGAATGCCCCTCATGAGAGAGGGGTAGCAGGAAATCAAAGCAATCGATGTAGCCGCTGGTCGGGAAGGCCTGCTCGAACATTACTATCAGGCGCATCTCGTCGGTGAGCAGCAGCCTGTGGCGTATCTCCTTCGCATCGGTGGAAAAGACCTCCTTCTCGACACGGTCTACGGCATATGACGTACTGCATCGGTCCGCAATCATCTTGCGGACCCGGTCGAACCCGAGCTTGCCTTCCAACCTGGAATCTATCTCCGCCCCGTCAGCCATTAAAATCTATTTTCTCCCCTTCGAGTGAAGAAGTCAGCAGCAGCTTGAGCTCATTGCGGTTTCCTACCCTCCTCAGGCTGCCACCGTGCACGAAAGAGACCCCGCCGGTTTCCTCTGAAACGACAATGACATCACAGTCAGCTTCTTCCGTAATACCGATAGCCGCTTTGTGGCGCATTCCGAGAGCGGGAGGTATGTCCGAACGACCTGTAATGGGAAGGGTGCACCTGGCCGCAATTATGCGCTCACCGCTTATGATCATCGCTCCGTCGTGAAGTGGGGAATTCTTGAAGAACAGGTTCATTATCAGTCGCCTGTTGACTATGGCGTCAATCCTGTCACCGGTCTCGATTATATATTGGAGAGGATTGGTGTGGGGAATGACGATCAGGGCTCCAGTCTTGTCGCTGCTCATCTGGACACAGGCCTCAACTATCTCGCTTACGGCCTCGGACCCGATCCGGCGCTCCCTTGCTCCGAAAAGCTTTCCTATGAACTGCAGGCGGGAAATGTTGTTCCTCCCGCCGATACGGATCAGGAAATGGCGCACCTCGGGCTGGAAGATGACTATCAGCGCAATCACGCCCACATCGATAAAGGTGCCCAGGATAGCCGACATCAGCTTCATCCCGAGCGCCTCTACAACGACGAGGACCACGAAAAGCAGGAGCAGGGCTATGAATATGTTCATGGCGGCAGATCCACGTATCCATCTGAACACGAAGTAGATGATAAGCGCCACCATGAGGACGTCAAGGACGTCCGCAAAAGACATATGCAAAAACCCCAGGACCTGCAGAAGCATTGCCTATTCCTGTTTACGGATGTCAATCTGGAGCTCGTCGAGCTGCTTGTCATCGATGACGGAAGGAGCTCCGAGCATGATGTCGCGTCCCTGGTTGTTCTTCGGGAACGCGATGTAGTCGCGGATGGTGTCGCTGCCGCCGAAGAGGGCGCAAACGCGGTCCAGTCCGAAAGCCAGGCCTCCGTGAGGCGGAGCACCGTACTTGAAGGCGTTGATCAGGAAGCCGAACTTGCGCATGGCCTCTTCCTCGCCTATGCCTATGATCTCGAACATCCTCTCCTGCATCTTCGGATCGTGAATCCTGATGGATCCGCCGCCGAGCTCAGTTCCGTTGAGGACGAAGTCATATGCGTTGGCGCAGACTTTTTCAATGTCTTCCTTCTTGTCACTATAATAATAGTCAAGCAGTTCCGGCTTGGGTGCGGTGAACGGATGGTGGACGGCGTCCCATTTGTTCTCTTCCTCGTTCCACTCGAAGAGCGGGAAGTCGGTGACCCACAGCGGGGCGAACTCTTTCGGGTTGCGAAGTCCCATCCTGTTGCCGAGCTCGATCCTGAGGGTTCCCAGCTCGGTCTCGGTCTTGCGCTTCTGGCCGCAGAGGATAAGGACAAGGTCCCCCTTGCCTGCTTCCGTGGCAGCTGCCATAGCGCCGACCTGCTCGGGAGTGAAGAACTTGTCGACGGAAGACTTGAAGGTCCCGTCCTCATTGCACCTGATGTTCACCATTCCCTTGGCTCCCACCTGAGGTCTCTTCACCCATTCTACAAGTTCATCGACCTGTTTGCGGGACCACGATGCGGCTCCGGGAACGGCGATCGCACCGACATATGCAGCACCGTCGAAGACGCTGAATCCGTGTCCCTTGGCCACGTCGGTTATTTCGTGGATCTTCATGCCGAAGCGGATGTCCGGCTTGTCCGATCCGTAATAGTCCATCGCGTCGAACCATGTCATACGCGGGATCGGGTTGGGTATCTCTACGTCAAGGACGTTCTTGAAGAGAGTACGCATCATCCCTTCGAACATGTTCAGGACATCGTCCTGCTCCACGAATGACATCTCGCAGTCGATCTGGGTGAATTCCGGCTGGCGGTCAGCCCTGAGGTCCTCGTCGCGGAAACAGCGGACAATCTGGAAGTAACGGTCCATTCCGGCCACCATCAGGCTCTGCTTGAGGGTCTGCGGCGACTGGGGAAGGGCGTAGAAAGTGCCCGGATTGACCCTTGAAGGCACCACGAAGTCCCTCGCGCCCTCAGGAGTGGAATTGATGAGGAACGGAGTCTCTATCTCCAGGAAATCATGGGCGTTGAGGTAGCTGCGCACTTCATGGCATATGCGGTGACGGAGCTGGAGCGCCCTCTGGAGCGGACCGCGGCGAAGGTCCAGGTAACGGAACCTGGCCCTGAGGTCCTCTCCTCCGTCGGTGTTGTCCTCTATGGTGAACGGAGGCGTCTGGGCCTTGTTCAGCACATTGATGGTCGCGACCTGTATTTCGATGTCGCCCGTAGGCATCTTGGGATTCTTGCTCTGCCTCTCACACACCGTGCCCGTAACCTGGAGCACCCATTCGCGGCCAAGCGAATCGGCTGTCTCCTTGAGTTCCTGCGGCGCGGCAGCGTCGACCACGAGCTGGGTGATGCCATAGCGGTCACGCAAGTCGATGAATGTCATTCCTCCGAGTCTGCGTGATTTCTGGACCCATCCGGCGAGGGTAACCACCTCTCCGGCATTGCTTAAACGCAGTTCCCCGCATGTTTTGGTTCTGTACATTTTCAATATACTTTTTAAATCGTGCAAAAATAATCATTTTACACCGGATTTGACGTATATTTGCAAATGAAAATGACAGAATGGCATATGCAGAAAGTCCGGCCCAAAAAATCCCTTGGACAGCATTTTCTCACAGACAAGGACATCGCTGCGAGGATCGTGGACTCCCTGGAAGCACCCGGAGGAGCCGCATCTCCCGAAGACGTCCTGGAAGTCGGTCCTGGTACGGGGGTATTGACCGGAATCCTTCTCAAGAGGCCTGATGTCAACCTGAAAATGGTCGAACTGGATCCCGAGGCCGTGGAATTCCTAAGGGGGAACTATCCCGGAATGGAAGGGCGCCTGATGGAGGCGGACTTCCTGAAAATGAACCTCGCAGCAATTTTCCCGGGGAATTTCTCAATCATAGGCAACTTCCCCTATAATATATCTTCCCAGATTTTCTTCAAGGTACTGGAGCAGCGCGACCGGATCCCGCAGGTAGTATGCATGATCCAGAAAGAGGTGGCGCAGCGCATCGCAGAACCGCCCGGGACAAAGACATATGGCATCCTGTCGGTCTTCCTCCAGGCGTGGTACGACATCGAATATCTCTTCACCGTTGGTCCCGGATCCTTCGCTCCCCCGCCAAAGGTGCAGTCCGCGGTAATCCGCCTCAGGCGCAACTCCCGCACCGCGCTCGGATGTGACGAAGCCCTTTTCCGCACCATAGTCAAATCCTCGTTCGGCCTGAGGCGCAAGACCCTCCGCAATTCACTCAAGCCGTTGGCAATGGGGATCAATGCCGGAAAAGCCGCGGAGTTCCTCTCGGCGCCCGTCTTCGACCTGCGGCCGGAAAAACTTTCCGTTGAAGATTTCATCTCACTGACCCTGCTGTTCGGGGAGCTCTGACCTAAAAACATATATTATTTATTAAGTTTTCGAAAAATTTGTTGTTTTTCGAAAAATATTTTTATATTTGCGATGTAACACTTTAAAACTATACGAAAATGGCAGAATGGTGGGCAACTCTCAGCGTAGCTATGAAAGTCCTCTGGGGCGTAACGCTCGCTGCTTCCCTTA
>CADCQP010000168.1 GCA_902803535.1 uncultured Bacteroidia bacterium
CGTCGTGGCCTCGACATCGGGACAAACGTTCCGGAGATGTTCTGCGAATTCACAAAACCCGCTGCAGTTGAAATGTTTACGAAAACGGGGGTCTACACTGAGAAGGAACTTGAGGCCCGTAACGAAGTGAAGTGGGAGACATATGTCAAGAAAGTCCAGATCGAGTCCCGAGTCATGGGCCGTATGGCTTTGAACCACATCATTCCCGCCGCCCTTGAATACAAGTCAATGCTCCTTAAGGAACTGACTATGGCAAAGGATATCTACGGCAGTCTCGACGGCTGCGCGACCGAAATGCGCATTCTCGACGACATCAGCAAGTACGTTGAGGATATACGAGTGAAAGCAACGGCGATGAAAGAAGCCCGCAAAGCCGCAAACGCCATCGAGGACGGATACAAACGCGCCCTGGCTTACCACGAAATCGCTGAAAGCCTGTTTGCACTGAGACGTCCGATAGATAAGCTTGAAGAAGTAGTCGACAACAAGAGATGGCCGCTTCCAAAGTATCGCGAACTGCTGTTCATAAGCTAAGGAGCGGGAACTCTTTTCTGGAATAATTTGTTTTATAACTAGTTGGTAAATAATGACTGACGGTCTATACAATCCTTCATCGGAGCATGATGCCTGCGGTGTCGGCATGGTCGTGAACATCCGCGGCGACAAGACACATGAGTTGGTGGACAACGCCCTTACTGTGCTTGAGAATATGAGCCATCGCGGTGCCGAAGGAGCTGACGGCAAATCCGGCGACGGAGCAGGCATCATGGTCCAGATTCCCCACGAATTCATTTTACTTCAAGGGATTCCTGTCCCGGAAAAGGGACGCTATGGCACCGGCCTGGTGTTCCTTCCAAAGGAGGCTTCGAAGCGCGAGCGTATCCTGGAATGTATCCGCAACGAAGCCGAGCACGAAGGCTGCGTGCTCAGCCATGTCCGCGAGGTGCCGGTCAATTCCGCCTGCCTGGGAGAGGAAGCGGCAAAGGGCGAACCATTTACGGTACAGATCTTTGTGACCAGCCTTGAATTTATTGAAGAAGAGGAGTTCGAGTGCAAGCTCTACCGCATCCGCAAACATGTTGAGCGCCTGGGGGAAGACGGCTACATATGCTCTCTCTCCACACGTAATATCGTGTACAAAGGGATGCTGACCAGCCGCCAGCTACGTGAATACTACACAGACCTGACGAGTCAGTGGTTTACAAGCGCAATGGCTATCGTCCACTCACGCTTCTCCACGAACACCTTCCCGCAATGGAGTCTGGCCCAGCCGTTCCGGATGCTCTGTCACAACGGTGAGATCAACACCATCCGTGGTAACCGCTCCTGGATGCAGGCCCGTCAGAGTGTCCTGAATTCAGGTGCCCTCGGAGACATCGGTGACATTACCCCGATTATCCAGCCGGACATGAGCGACTCTGCCAGTCTGGACAATGTCCTGGAATTCCTTTCCCTCAGCGGACTAAGCCTTCCCCAGGCTGTCTCCGTGCTTATGCCGGAAAGCTTCGACGGTACAAATCCCATTTCGGAAGACCTGCGGGCCTTCTATGAATACCATTCCATCCTGATGGAGCCTTGGGACGGACCGGCGACAGTGTTGTTCAGCGATGGTCGCTATGCAGGGGGCATCCAAGACCGGAATGGCTTGCGTCCGGGCCGCTACACCATCACGAAGAGAGGTTTATTGGTCGTTGCGAGTGAGGTGGGGGTGTTGGATTTCAATCCGACCGAGATCGAATGCAAGGGCCGTCTGGAGCCGGGGAAGATGCTCTTGGTAGACACCAAAGAGGGCAAGATCTGGTACGATGCAGAAATAAAGGAGAAACTGGCTTCTGAACATCCCTACAGGAAGTGGCTTGCCGCAGGACGCATCCAGCTTGAAGACCTTCATAGCGGTCGCCGTATCGAACACAACGAGGCTGACCTGCTGCACAAGGAACTCCTCTTCGGTTGTACGTCAGAAGATGTCGAGAACACTCTAAAGCCAATGTGCCTGCGCGGAATCGAAGCCACATCTTCGATGGGCAATGACACGCCGCTGGCCGTTCTGACAGAACGCCCGCAGACTTTTTTCAACTACTTCAGGCAGCAGTTCGCCCAGGTGACCAACCCTCCCATAGACTCCATCAGGGAACAGATGGTGATGTCATTGTTCGAATATATCGGAAGAGTGGGAACAGGTATCCTGACCCCGGATGAAGACAACTGCAAGATGGTCCGCCTGCCGCATCCGATTCTCACCAACACTCAACTGGACCTGCTCTGCAACATCCGGTATAAAGGCTTCAACACCGTCAAACTGCCGATTCTGTTCGAGTGTTCGGCCAATCCCTCTTCCGCTGCATCCAATCTGCGACGAGCCCTTGACAGCCTATGCCGCAAAGCGGAAAAATGTGTAGATGACGGAGTGAATTACATCATTTTGTCTGACCGCGACGTGGACAAATCCCATGCGCCCATCCCGTCTCTGCTGGCAGTAAGTGCCGTGCATCATCACCTGATCGCCACAGGAAA
>CADCQP010000169.1 GCA_902803535.1 uncultured Bacteroidia bacterium
ATTGTGCTCCAGACCGTAAGGGGCGCAGCAGAGCTCCTTCAGCACAGCGGGAAGCATCCCGAAGAAGAGATTGACAAAGTGTGTACTCCCGGCGGGATTACCATCCGCGGACTGAACGAAATGGAGCACTACGGCTTCAGCAGTTCGGTCATCAAGGGGCTCAAGGCATGCATTAAATAATAAAGGCATGCATAATAAAATAGAAGAGACATGAAGGCAAACAGGATAGTAGTCAAGGTCGGAAGCAACATCCTCACCCGCAGCAACGGACATCTGGACATCACCCGGATGTCCAGCCTCGTGGACCAGATTGCAGCACTGCGTGAAAGCGGCTACGAGGTAATCCTGGTGACCAGCGGTGCCGTCGCTTGCGGGCGCGGTGAATTCGCCGCTGAAATGCACTCCGACAAGCATCTGGACAGCGTGGAGCAGCGCCAGCTTTTCTCCGCCATGGGCCAGGCCAAGCTCATAGACCAGTACTACGGACTATTCCGGGAGTACGGCATCCATGTCGGCCAGGTCCTCACCACGAAGGACAACTTCCTGGAAGAACGAATGTACAGCAACCAGAAAGCATGCATGGGGATAATGCTCGAAAACGGAGTGATTCCCATTGTCAATGAAAACGACACGGTCTGCGTCACGGAGCTTATGTTCACCGACAACGACGAACTGTCCGGGCTCATCGCAGAGATGCTCGGAGCCTCGACGCTGATCCTGGTAAGCAACATTGACGGCATATTCACCGGCAGCCCGGAAGACCCCTCATCCACCCTCATCAGGAAGGTCCGCCCAGGAGACGACCTCAGTTCATTCATAAAAGAAGAAAAGAGCGGATTCGGACGCGGAGGGATGATCTCAAAATGCAGCACGGCGCGCAATGCCGCAGCCAAGGGCATAAGGGTCATCATCGCCAACGGGAAGGTCCCCGGAATACTCACCAGGTTGATCCTCGAGCAAGAGGACCTGCCTCACACTGAATTCCTTCCAACACTTTAGACCATGTTGACAGAACTATTCAAGAAAACTAGGGCAGCCTCCCGGACACTCGGACAAATGAGCGAGGAACTCCGGTGCAAAGTCCTGAACGCGGTCGCGGACAGCGTAGTTGAGCATATAGACGATCTGCTTGAAGCAAATGCCGTGGACCTCTCACAGATGGACCCCGCGAACCCGCTTTACGACAGGCTGCAGCTCACCGAAAAACGCCTCATGGAAATAGCAGGAGGGATAAGGGACGTAGCCGCCCTGCCATCTCCGCTTGCAATGGAACTTGAACGCAGGATCCTGCCAAACGGTCTTCTCCTGCGGAAAGTCAGTGTCCCCTTCGGAGTGATCGGAGTGATCTACGAAGCACGCCCGAATGTCACTTTCGACGTCTTCGCACTCTGCTTCAAAAGCGGGAACGCCTGCATCCTCAAGGGAGGGAAAGATGCCAGCTGCTCCAACCATGCGGCTGTTTCTCTGATCAAGGAAGTGCTTCAGCAGCAAGGGATCGCATCAGAAATAGTCACCCTTCTCCCATCAACCCACGAAGCCACTGCGGAAATGCTGGGAGCAGCGGGCTGGATAGATGTCTGCATCCCGCGTGGAGGCAGGAAACTGATTGATTTCGTCCGCCAGAACGCCAGGATCCCGGTAATCGAAACGGGTGCCGGGGTGGTTAACACCTACTTCGACCTCCACGGAGACCTGGAAATCGGCAAAAAGATAGTCCTCAACGCCAAGACGAGAAGGGTGAGCGTCTGCAACGCCCTGGACTGCCTCATTGTCCACAGCGGACGCCTTAACGACCTCGCACCCCTCTGCGCACCCCTCGCGGACAAGGGAGTCAGCATAAGGGCCGATGAGCGTGCATATGCCGCACTTGACGGTAAATATCCCCCCGCCCTTCTAAGTCACGCAACCCCCGAAGACTTCGGAACTGAATTCATGGACTACATCCTCGCAATCCGCACCGTGGATTCAATCGACGAGGCGCTGGAGCATATTGCCCTGCACGGGTCCGGTCACAGCGAAGCAATTGTCACTGAAGACGATGAAGCGGCCGAGCGCTTCCGGGGAAGTGTCGATGCCGCCTGCGTGTACGTCAACGCCCCGACAAGCTTCACTGACGGGGCCCAGTTCGGTCTTGGGGCCGAAATAGGCATAAGTACCCAGAAACTCGGGCCCCGCGGCCCGATGGGCCTGAGGGAAATGACCACCTACAAGTGGCTCATAGACGGCAACGGGCAGACCAGGCCCTAATCCGGGAGGCCGGCACTCACCACTAATTGGTATTTGACGGAACGCAGGATTTGGATATCTTTGCGGAAAATAAAACCACGTGATATGAAAAGAATAATCCTGATTATCGCCGCGACCGTGCTCAGCGCCGGTCTCATCCAGGCCAAGACAGTTGAAAAGACCTACACCGTCCGCGGACACTGCGGAATGTGCAAGATGAAGATAGAGAAGCTCGCCAAATCCTTCGAGGGAGTGGAAGCTGCGGCATATGACCTTAAGGGACAGAAGCTTACCCTTACATATGACAAAAAGCTCGTAAAGGACAAGGACGTCCTGAAGGCCATCACCCGCATCGGCTATGACGCCGGCAAGTTCAAGGCTGACGACGAAGCATACAACAAACTCCCCGACTGCTGCCGCTACCGCGAGATCGAAGGCGTGGAAACCGGCGACCACCACGGAGGGCACCACGGGGAGCATCATCACGGAGCCTAGCCTGAGGCCAGGCTCCTGAGACAGTTATTCTTTAGGAGCGCAGGCTGCAGGATCGTCCACGCTGAAAGTCTTCTGAGCCTTCAGCACGAACGGAGCGCTGCACCTTACATCAGCCACATTGCTGGCGAAATTAACGACATAGCTGCCGGCTGCTGTTTCCCAGCGGCCGGCGTTTTCATTGAATGACGCCAGGTCATATGCACTTACTTCCATTACCAGGGTCTGGCTTTCGCCAGGGGCGAGGAGTCCGGTCTTCGCAAATGCCTTGAGTTCCTTTGCCGGTTTCTCAAGACCGCCGGAAGGAGCTGAGACATAGAGCTGTACAGCCTCTTTCCCGGCCACATTCCCGGAGTTGGTCACAGTAACGGAAGCGGTGAAACCGCCGTTCTTGTCAGCCTTCACTACCGGCTTGGAATAGGTGAACTGAGTGTAGCTCAAGCCATAGCCGAAGGGATAGGAGACCTCGATCCCCTTGGTGTCGAACCACCTGTAACCCACCCATATGCCTTCAGCATAGTCGGTGTAGTCGATGTCCTTGCGGGGACCGCTGGAACGGGTCGAGAATCCGAAAGTGTTCCTCCCTGGAGCTACATAGTCTGCATATGGGAAATTCGCGGAAGAAGGATGCTGGGTAAAGGCGAGCGGAAGGGTCATCGGGAGCTTTCCGGAAGGATTCACCTTTCCTGTGAGGACGTCAGTTACGGCATCGCCGCCTTCCTGTCCAGGCTGCCAGGCACAGAGAATCGCATCCGGAACGTTCTTCCATGAAGCTGTCTCGACGGCTCCGCCGACATTGAGGACTACAACGGCCTTCTTGCCTGCAAGGTGGAAAGCATCGCAGACGTCACCGATGAGCTGGCGTTCTACTGCAGTCAGGTTGAAATCATTGTCCACACGGCGGTCTGCAGCCTCACCCGAATTGCGCCCGATCACGACGACGGCCACGTCATATGCTCCTGCGTGACGGTCGATCGCGGTGCGGCTCACGGGAATCTCGGCATATTTCTTCTCCCCCAGCAGTATGCCTGCCTGGCCGCTGGTACCGTTGAGGGCCATCTGGGCCTTGTCGTAGCTGATGTACTGCTGGTAATAGTCCATCAATTCCTTCGGAAGCTCGAACCCGGCATGCTCCAGGCCTTCCTTCATGTTCACTGTGTAGGCCTTGTTCACGTTTCCGGAGCCGGTTCCGCCAGCCACGAAATCAATGGCAGAGATGCCGTACAGGGCGACCTTCTTGACATCCTTGAGGGGAAGGGTCCCGTCATTCTTGAGGAGGACCATGGACTCTGTCGCAGCGGCACGGGCCACCTGTGCATGAGCCTTGAGGTCCGGCTTGTCGGAGTACTTGTAGCCTTTGAAGCGGGGAGTTCCGACAATGTACTCAAGCATGTTACGGACATTGCGGTCAAGGTCAGCCTGCGAGATGGAACCGTCCTTGACACCGGCTATTATCCTCTCGATCTCAGCGTCCGAACCGGGTTCCATAAGGTCATTACCGGCATTCACGGCCGCGACTGTCCCGGCCTTGGAGCCCCAGTCAGTCATCACAATTCCATTGAAACCGAAGTCATTCCGAAGGATGCTGGTAAGCAGGCCGTAGCTCTGCTGGGTGAAGTCGCCATTGATCCGGTTGTAGGAGGACATGACGGTCCAGGGCTGTCCCTTGCGCACTGCTATCTCGAAATTCTTGAGGTAGATCTCACGAAGGGCGCGGGTGGATATGCGGGCATCGTTCTCGTTGCGGTTGGTCTCCTGATTGTTGGCTGCATAGTGCTTTATCGACACGCCTACGCCATTGGACTGGACACCGTTCACATATGCCGCGGAGATGTTCCCGGAAAGGACCGGATCCTCGGAGAAGTACTCGAAGTTACGGCCGCAGAGCGGGTTGCGATGGATGTTCATTCCCGGAGCGAGAAGGACGTCGACCCCGTACTCGAGGACTTCATTGCCCATTGCGGCAGTCATCTTCCTGACAAGGTCCACATCCCATGAGGAGGCTATCGCCGTCCCGACGGGGAATCCGGTGCAATAGTAAGTCTGGCTGGCGCCGGGACGGTTCGGATTGATCCTCAGCCCGGCAGGGCCGTCGGCCACCACGGTGTTGGGGATGCCCAGACGGGGAATGGCACGGGTGGTCCCGGCCGCTCCGGGGACAAGTGACTCGTTGGAGGCGGTCATGCTTCCGGCTGTCATGCTCCCCCATCCGCCTCCGACGAGGAGGGTGGCCTTCTCTTCGAGGGTCATAGCCTTGAGGACCTCCTCGATATTGTTCTGGGAGAGTTTCGGCTGGGCCGCCGCACCAAGGGTGCACAGTGCGGCGCCAAGTATCATCGCAAATCTTTTCATTTAATTATTTAGTTGAAAAATGGTATATGCAGGTGTGTGTATATGTCTGTCCCGGCTTGAGATAAGGATCCGGGAAATCTGGCTTGTTGGGCGAATCCGGCCAGTTCTGGGTCTCAAAGGTCAATGAACCGTGGTACAGGAGCTTGGACCCATACTTGCCGTTCTCTTTGCCGTTGAAGTACTGTCCGCTGTAAACCTGGAGCCCGGGCTGGTCGGTGAGCACCTCCATAAAGATCCCGGATGCAGGGTCATATGCGGATGCCGCCAGTTCGATCGCTTTGGCTTCCTTGCGGTTCAGGCAGTAGTTGTGGTCGAAGCCCCGGCCGCGCTTGATGTGGACATAATCGCTTTCGAGAGCATCCCCGACAGGGTGCGGGGTGCGGTAATCCATCGCCGTTCCGACTATGGAAACGGGCGGCGATAGGATGTCGAGCCCGTCTGTGGCAGTAATCGAATCAGCATTGATGTACATCACGTAATTCTCGATAGTCCCGCCCTGGGAGAAATTGAAATACGGGTGGTTGGAGATGTTGACCGGACGGGTCTTGTCGGTAGTCGCCTTGTAATCGATCCTGAAAGAATCATCATCGGTCAGCGTATAGGTCATGCATATGTCCAGATTTCCCGGGAAACCACCCTCCCCGTCTTTGTGGAGATAATGGAACGTCACTGAATTCCCGGTTTTTTCCTGAATGTCCCACACGACTGAATCCAGCCCTTTGAATCCTCCGTGGAGAGTGCCTTTCCCGCCATGGTTCTTTTCCAGCTGATAAGTGACTCCGTCTATGGTGAATGAGGCGTTGGTGATCCTGTTCGCAACAGGTCCCACGCAGGCTCCGAGGTAACGTTCCTTTGTGTAATGGACGTACTCGTCGATAGTCTCATGGCCAAGGACGACATCCTTGTACTCCCCTGTCCTGTCAGGGACGAAAAGGGAAACCACCCTGCCGCCGAAATTGGTCGCCTGCAGGGCCAGCTTTCCGCCCTTGATGGTGACCAGTGACACCTTTGCGCCGTCCACCTCAGTCTCGAAGTTCTTCCCATCCAGCAGGACCGGTTCCGGTTTCGGGGCACAGGCTGCCGCCAGAAGGGCCATGGCCACAATCAGATACTGTTTCATAATTCTTAATGATTCAATCTGGCTAATTTACCTTGATTTTGCATAATCTGCAAGCCTGGATGTCACCATGATGGAATAAATGGAGTATCTTTGTGCCTTGAACCTGAAGAACCTATGCAAGCCAAAAGGAACAGGACGATAACCTCTGAAGCCGCCGCATTCATCGCAGCACTCCTGGTGATAATCATCTGGGGTGAAACGTTCGTATCCAGCAAGGTCCTGCTGGACAACGGGATGAGACCGGCGGACATATTCTTCTACAGGTTCCTCCTCGCCTACATATGCATATGGTTCTTTTCGCCTAAGAAACTGTTCTCCGACTCGTGGAAAGACGAGCTCAAGATGCTGCTTCTGGGCATATTCGGAGGTTCGATGTATTTCCTCACGGAGAATACCGCGCTGAGCTTTTCCACTGCATCCAACGTGGGCATCCTGGTGTCGTCCGCGCCGCTTGTCACCGCAATAGCGGCAGCATTCTTCTACAAGGACGAGAGGATGGACTCCAGGCAGGTCGGAGGTTCGCTTCTGGCATTCGTCGGGATGGTGCTGGTGGTCCTCAACGGCAAGTTCATCCTCCACCTCAACACCCTGGGAGACTCCCTGGCCCTGGCAGCCGCAGTCTGCTGGACCTTCTATTCCCTGATCCTGAAAGGCACTTCGGAAAGATACGGCACGGTCTTCATCACCCGGAAGGTCTTCTTCTACGGCCTGTTGACCATGGTCCCCTACTTCCTCTTCGTAAGTCCCCTCGATCCGGTCCGGCCGTCCTGTTACGCCCGCAGGTTTACGGGAACCTGATCTACCTGGGCCTGGTAGCTTCGCTGGTCTGCTTCCTGGTCTGGAACAAGGTAGTGACCATCCTGGGCACGGTGAGGACCATGAACCTCATCTACACCCAGCCCTTCTTCACCATGCTGTTCTCCTACATCATCCTCAGCGAAAGGATAACCTGGATGGCGATCGCAGGAGCCCTGCTGATCTCCATCGGCATGTTCTTCGCCGAACGACAGGAAGCAGCTTAAGTGCAGGCGGGAAGGTGATTAAAAGTATCGATCTTCGGGCCGGACAAGCCTCCGATGCTCCTCCGGGGGAGTTCGCCTCATGCGTCGCCGTCAGGGCAGCGCTTCGCTCCACCGGCTCGTACGGCGAACTTCTTCCTTTTAGCCGCTCCTACGGAGCAGGCTAACGGTCGGCAAACAAACGCCGTACGCGGGCGCCGGCTCCGCTCGTGCTGCCTGGAACCTGACGTCTCCAAATCGGCTTACTCCCCTCGGAGAAGCACTGGAGCACCTACCGTTTTTTTATGATTTCCAGGAGCTTCCTGTACTCCTCGATACGTTTCTCGGTGTCTGCCTTGTCGGCGTCGCCGAACTTCGCATAGTTGTCGTTCAGCTCATCCTGCATTTCCTGCAGCATGGATTCCAGGGTCACATTCTTCCCTGCAGGAGCAGCGACCTCGAGATTGTCGGGATAGAGGGTCGCCAGGTCGAACTCCTTCAAGGCCTTGTCATATTTCTTCTTCTCGAGGAAAGACTGGCCCTTCAAGATGTGTGAGGCGACATAGATCTTGTGGATCTCGCCGCCGCCTTCCCATAGGTGGAAATGACGGGTGTCCATGATTTTGATCGCCTTTTCGTAATTGCCGGTTGCATTGTAGGTCTGGAGCAGACGGATGACGGCGTCATCGTGCTTCATGACAGTCTTCAGGTTGGACTCCAGCCTCTTCATGCGGGCCTTGGCATCCATGCCGGCCTTCTCGCAGATCTTGTCGGATTCCGTAAAGAGCATCGGGTCGGACGGATCTGCCGCGATGGCCATGTCATAGTACTTGATTGACTTGTCATAGTTCCCCTTCTGGCCTTCGCCGAAGCCGACGTTACGGCATGCGAGGGAGAACGAAGGATCCATATCCACCGACTTGTGCCACTCGGCCAGACCGCGTTCGCGTTGTCCGATATAATACAGCAGATTGCCGAAGTAATATGGGATCTTTGGATTGTCGGGATACTTAGCCTCCAGAGAACCAAGTATTTCCACCTCCTCAAGACGCAGCGGGAAGTTATTGCGGGCGCTCAGGGCCGTAGCCTTCGCAACAGATTCCGCATCTTCGGCGACATATGCACGGTAAAGGTGCACAAGCGGATAGTCGGCGAACGGAGCGCCTGTGCCTATGGCTTCGTCAATGACGGCGAGGGCCGCTTCCTTGTCCCCGACATTGAGGTAGTTGCAAGCAACTTCAAGAAGTTCCTGGACGGCTATGATGCCTTCGCTGCGCTGGCTGCGGGTGCCGGCGAGGAAGGACAGGTTCCCCTTCTGGAGGAAGCCCTGCTCGAACTCGCTCCAATAGTCGAGCGGGTCGATGGCCTTGATCGTCGCAATCACCTTCTGCGCCTCATCCTTGCGGCCGAGCTTACGCAGGACATATGCCTTGAGCGTCAGGGCTTGAAGGTCATGAGCGCCAGTCAGGAGGGCGTCATCGACAAGTTGAAGGGCCTTGGAGAAGTCCCCGTCCTCAGTTGCCATGACGGCCAGCTGATAGTAAGCCGGATGCTTGAATGAAGGGGTGTAGGTCGCAGCCCAGAAGTTTTCCTCCGCAAGGACCCGCTTGCCCGTCATCCTGTAAACGTATCCGAGATAATAATCGGCCTCCGTGTCGTAGGCGCGGGTGTAGTCGTGCTCCAGGCGGGCCTTGGCGCGAAGGAGATGCTCTTCAGCCTTCGCCCATTCAGCCTGTCGTATGTAGTGCTTGCCGACCTCGACATTGACGCGGGCGTCGTTCGGATCGCGACGCAGAGCCTCATTGTAGAAGTCCATATAGTCCAGACGGGCGTTATTGAACTGATCGACGCGAAGTCCCGCCAGATAGAGTTCCTCAACAGTCTTGTACTCGCCCACCGGCTTGGTCCCGTCGATTACCTTCGGCAGTTCCTTCTCCTCCAGCTGAACGGGACGGTAATCTACCATCAGGTTGCCGTCCGCATCGCAGAGGGCGGTGTAAAGGTCCTTCTCGGCCACGCCAGAAGGCACGGCAACCTCCTCCAGGAAGATCTTGTCAGGATTGATGTCTATCTTCTTGTCCAGCAGCATCTTGTCACCGGCGGCGAGGATGACCCGAGCACCCTTGAGGTCAACGGAAGCATTGTAGCCGACGAGCCACTTGCCGCCTTCCGTTTTCTCCAGGTTCACTGCCGCGAACTCCGTAGAATTCTTGATGCCCTTGATGCCTTTGATAGGGAACCATGTGTGCTTGAACTCGCGGATCTCACCCGGCGCCAGCCAACTGTAGTCCGGCTGGTTATCCGAGTACCCGCCCACCATCAGCTCCAGATAATGGCCGTCATTGTCCGAGAGGATCTTGTTCCAGAGCATTCCGGTCGGGTTGTTCCCCCACAGGAAGAATTTCTTGCCGGGGACCTGGAATCGATTGGCTACATGGACGGTACCTGCATCCTTCGCATGGTCGTAACCGCCCACGAAACCCATCCTGCTGCCCCACGCGAAGATTGAGCGCGAAGCCTGGTCGAAGTTCTTCCACCAGGACAGGTCAACTTCTTTCTGGTTGCCGCGCGATACCGGCCCACGTGGCCAGCGGGTGAAGTACACCTTGCTGTGGTCTGTTCCGAATTGGACGTCTGGCGGGAAGATCACCTGGTAATCTTCGCCGCAGTGGACGGCGACGTTCGCCCAAGACAGCATCGTCTGCACCATCGGCGTGGGATTGATCACTTTCACACAAGCCTCGACGCGGGAACTGTTCGGGAAAATCGTGACACCTACAGACCATTTCAGACGATGCCTGAGTTCCGTCTCGCCCACCCAGACCGTCTTGCTCCCGTCGGGATTATCCTCCGTCGTCCAGTCGACCAGCATATAGCTGCTTGCACGGTGATGGTCCGGGATGTCCCATTCAACACCTCCTGAGAGCCACGCCCCAAGCATGCCGATCAAAGCCGGCTTGATACCCGTCTGGGTGTAGAAGAAATGATAATTGTCAGTCAGGTCCTCCGCCTGGAAGATACGCCCTCCGATCTCGGGAAGGATACCCAGACTGACGAAATTATTCTCCAGCTTGATGATTTCATATGTCTGATCGACGACGTTGTCAGTCATGACGTCGTACAGCGGATAAGGATAGATATATCCCTCCGCCCCCTGGTAAGTGCGTCCAGTGAAGAAGATCGGGTTAACCTCCGGCGCACCGATCTGGTAAGTCGGGATGGTCTCTTTCACAAGGGAAACTTTCACTTCCTGCGCAAAAACATCCGTGCCCAGGATTGCAGACACTGCGAGAAGCCCGCAGCAGATTATTATCTTCCTTATCATATCTTATCTCATATATTTTTCATGCATATGGTCTGTCAGGACGCCGGGGTCCTGGACAAACAGATTCGTAAAAGTACCGAATCCACCGTCCTCACCCGCATCCAGGACCACATTTTCCTCCGCCGCACTGCTCTTCACCATACCGACAGTCATATTCGACACAACCCCGTTGAATTTCCCGGTCGATTTGAAAGCGGTGTGCCTTCCGCCCTTGCTCGAATACCACCAGCAGAAGCATTCAGCATAAACCACATGACCGCTCTTGGTCTGGAAACCTATGGCAAACTGGTCACTGTAGCAGTAGTTGTAAAAATTATTGCTCGACTCATCCATGAACCCGCAGCTCGTAGCATACTCCCCTGACTCATAGCCACCTGAAGTGTACAGCGGATGGATGTTCCGCAGGCTGTTCCCGCCCGACAACAGGTGGAACCCGTAATGGACAGACGCGATACGCATATTCGTAAACGTGTTGTCATAACCGATGACCACCACTCCCACACTGTTCTCCGCCTTGTTCCCCACGATGTTCACATCATGGATGTCACAGTCCGAAGAACCGTTGTTCGCACCCCGGTTGATCTGGATACCAACCTTCACATTCTTAATCGAAGTATTACGGATCACCGTCTCACGCCCGCTGTCAATGGAAACACCTGTAGCAACGCCACTTCCATCAATGATTCCCCCATCCAGGAAATAATTGCTGCCCGGAACATAGATCGTATTGAACGGATCCTTCCCGCCCAGACG
>CADCQP010000170.1 GCA_902803535.1 uncultured Bacteroidia bacterium
CCGAGCTGGAGCATGCCTTCGCCTTCGGAGGACTGGCGGCCGTAGTTGCCCAAGGTAAGTCCCTCGCACTTCACCCAGATCCTTTGACCGAGCTTGTAATCATTGTAAAGCGAGGACTTTCCTATCTTGACCTCTATGGCTCCGGTCTCATCCTGGATGTAGAAGCTGCGGTAGATGTTGCCGGAAACGTCAGTAGTGGTTATCAGTCCCGTGATGATCAGGTCTTCATCTATCTTGAGGGGACTGCCCTTGTAAAGGGCCTTGAGTTCGGCAATGGTGGTATTGGCATCCATCGACACAATGCTGCTCTTGCCCGGGTCATCATATCCGGAAGTGAAGACAGGGTCCCACTCGTCGCAGGATGAGGCCAGGAGCAGTAATGCCGGAATTATGTAAAGTAATCTCTTCATTGCCCTAGAATCTGAAATAAAGGTTCATCATATAGTTCAATCCGGTCATGTAGAAATACTTCGGATCGAACCTGTAGTACCTCTCCTTGCCGGAAGTGTTGTCCACAAGACGGGTCTGCTCGTAGCCTCCTGTCTTGATGGAGGTGTTGTTCAGCAGGTTGCTGACGCTGAGGTTGAATCCGAGCTGGTAGTTGGAGATGTAGAAACTCTTGCCCACGCTGGCGTTGACGATCCATGCGGGATCGAACTTCTCCTGCGCAGCCATGTCCTCGATTTCAAAAGGACTCCACTGCCTGTCTGGACCCGTGGTAGCCATGTCGGTACGATAGAGCGGGTTCATGTCCAGGTAGTTGTTGGCGAAGTAGTTGACGCTCGCATCGATGAACCAGTAGTTCTTGTTCCAGCTCAGGCCGAGGCTTGCCGCGAACTGCGGGGACTCGGACACATGATGTTTCTTGTAGTGGTCCACGATGTACTGTCCTTCATCGTCGGTGGCGAATCCGCCCGCGTAATCCATCTTGAAGACCGGATGGCTCTTCCAATAAGGAATCACCTGGTAATCAACCACGACCTCGGAGCTGTTGTCCACAGTCTGGGTCATGTAGGGATTGGATGTGTAGATGGCATCCACGTAACTGACCGCCCCCTCGAGAGAGAGGTTCTCTACGATGTGCGTAGGAATCCTGAAACCGAGTTCGAAGCCGGCGTGCCTCTGGTCGATCCCGCTCATCGCGAAGTTCGTGAAGGAGTTCTGGAGGTCATCGTAGAAACTCATGACATCCGTCTGGTCCTCGATCTTAGTGTAATAGCCTGTCAGGCGGAGATCGTAACCGCCGAAGGAATACTGGTAGTTAAGGTCGGCGCTGTAGATGTTCTTGTTGGTGAGCCTGGGCATCAGGGTGTTCCGCGAGCGGGGAGCGATGAACGCCTGGTTGAACAGGGGAGCCTCGCTCAGCCATGCGGCATTCGCGTAGAAACGCATCTTGCCGCCGACCAGGTACTCGATGTTGCCCTTGAATCCATATGTCCAGAACTCCGGCTTCTCGGAGACTCCGTATGAGGAGATGACCTTTCCGTCGGAATCGTACTGGACGAGTTCCGCCACGTTCGTGCCGTTGATTTCGGTCACATCACCATATGATCCAGGGAAAAGGCCCTTACGCATGAGTCCTTCCCTCCAGAACTTGGTGTAGCCCAGATGTCCTCCCAGCCTGATGGCGATGTTGTCCACCGTGGATGTAGTCATGAGCCAGCCGTCGGCGTTCCGCACATGGGCATTGTAGTCATACCCGTACCTGTCCCCTTCACGGAGGATCTGGGCATGACCGTGCCTGAGATAATACTCGAGGTCATTCTGGACCTTGGCCTGGTTGGAAGCGAAGTCGCGGTCGGCGAAATTGTCTACGTTGATGTAATAGTCTCCGCCGAGGAGGTCCGCAAGTATCTTGTAGTTGGACGTGCGGTTGATCTTGGCGTTGAATCCGCCGTTGATCTTGAGCCAGTCCCAGTCCTGGGGCTTCCATTCGAAATTGGTTCCGAGGTTAAGGTCCTTCTGGTCCACATGACGCTCTTCCTGAACGTATTTGGACCTGTTCCCGGTGACTCCTGCATATGTCATGCTGGAGTTGCGGTTGACCTCATAGAGGCGGTCCCAGTCAATGTGGGTGACGGGAGAGTAATCATTTATCCATGCCTCCCTGGCCCAGAGAGACTTCCTGTAGTTCTGACGGTTGTAGTCAGGATTGTCCATGTAGAAGTAGCTCGGCAGATTGCGGTAGTAGTCCGGACGGGGATCCTGGGCGTCGTACCAGTCAAGCGCCGTGTACCCGTTCTTTCCGAAACGGTAGAGAAGGGTGGCGGACAGCCTGAACCTGTCGGAGGGGGTGAAATCGTATTTCAGGAAGGTTATGGGCTCGTGGGTCTTGCGGACACGGGCATTGCGGACCTTGCCGTCCTGCCATCCCCAGTTGGAGTTGTACATGTTCGACCCGATCAGGTCATATACCTCCTGGGTGGAACCGTTCTGGGCTCCCCTGCTTCCGGGAGTCGCCATGAACACGAAATTCAGCCTGTGGACATCGTTGAAGTTCTTCCCGATGGCCGCATAGTAACCGAAGGAACGATAATAAACGCCTTTGATCCAGTCGTTTCCACCGAGACGGGCGGAAACGTTCAACGCGAACGACCAGCCGTTGTCAAGCTCTCCCGTAGCATATGAGTACATAAGCCTGAGCCTGTAGAATGCCGAGTTGGTCAGGACGCTCATCCTGTGGCCGGTGCGCATGTCACCTGCGGTTCCTCCGATGTTGGAGACGCCGTTGATGTTGCCGAAGCCGAACGGTGACACTTCCGCGCCAAGGGTGGTCTCCCCTGAACGGGTAGCCTCATTGAGGCCGCTCCAAAGGGACCACGGGCCATAGCCGGTAATCGCGTCATTCATCTTGACTCCTGCGAGGTACACGTCCTGTGAATCACTGGTGTAACCGCGTGCATGGAACCTGATCGCGCTCCAGCCGTAATTGGTAATGTCGGAGAACACGTCGTTGGAACCGAACAGGACGGTAGGATTGTCATTGTAGCCTGAATCATCCATGTCGAACATGGAGAAGTTGGCTATGTCTTCCTCGGTCTCGGTGCGGGTAGGTGCCAGCGAGATGTTGAAAAGGTTCTTTACGTAGCCGTCATTCACCGTGACGTTTACCAGCGTCTCGGAAAAGCCGTGGGCCGAGATGACGAGGTCGTACATACCGTCAGGAACCATCTCCATCATGAACTTTCCGTCGGCTCCGCTCTCCACGGTCTTCACCTCCCTCGAACCGCTCCGAAGGATGAGTTTCGCCTTCTCGACGGGAGTCCTGCCTTCCCTGCTGACAATCGTTCCCTGGACTCCTCCTGACGGTTCCTGGGCCATCAAGGCCAGTGAGCAGAAAACGGCCGCTATAGCTGTTGCAAGTCTTTTATGCATTTACAAATGATTATTTCAGGTAGATGTAAGTCGGATAATGGTCGCTGTAACCATTGATGAAATTGCCGCCCGAGAAAGTACGGAAAGGCGTGCCTTTGTACTGTCCCGTCTGCTGGGTCATGAAGTCCTTCTGGAAGACACGGCCGTAATAGCGGTCCTTGACTATCTTCTGGATCTTGAGTCCCTTGCCTGCCGTGAGGGCCTTGTTGACCATGATGATGTCGAATATGTTCCATGAGCCCTGGTAAGCCTCTGAACCGTAACCGTTCTTTAGCATTGACAGGAACGGATTGAAGAAATCCTGGTCCTTTACATCCTCTATCCTCTCGCGTCCGCGCAGGTATTTGGCCATGCTTGGGTCGGTAGGATTGTCGTTCATGTCACCCATCACTACGATCTTGATTCCGGGGACTTCGCGCTCGAGCTCCATGGCCCTCTTCCACATGATCTCCGCTCCCCTCTCCCTGAGGGCGCTGCTCTTGTCACCGCGGCGTGAAGGCAGGTGGGCCACGAAGAATGCGAACTCTTCTCCAGCTATGCTGCCGCGGACCATGAGGATGTCACGGGTGCGGAAGCTCTCCTTCTCCTCCTTGCTCATGGAGAAATCTATGTCGGAATCAAAAGTAAAGGGGATGGACTCGCTGGACTTGTACTTGAAGTTCTTCGGGTCGTAAAGAAGCGCCACATCCACACCGCGGTTGTCAGGACCGTCGTAGTGGACAATCTGGTAATTGGCGGCCGCGATCTCGGGCTGGCTGACGAGGTCCTCGAGGACGTGACGGTTCTCGATCTCGCTGACTCCGAGGATAGTGTGCCACTGCTGGTTGTCCTGGGCCATGGCCTTGATTACGGTAGCCATGTTATGCTGCTTCTTCTCGTATTTGGCGTCCGTCCACTTGTTCGCTCCGTCAGGCAGGAACTCGTAATCGTTCTTGCCCTGGTCATGATAAGTGTCGAACAGGTTCTCCAGGTTGTAGAATCCGATGATGTAGCCTTTGCCGCCGGCACGCGGACCAGCGGGGTCTGAGCTGACATTCTTTCCGCCCGCACAGGATGAAACCATGGAGGCGAACAGTATCGAGAGGTAAACTATCTTTCTCATTTCCTGCAATTTAATATGATTAGAGCCACCACCACGTTACTGTGGTCGGATCCTGTTTCTCTACGTTGGCGGCGGCTGGTTCACCTATCACCTTTACCAGGTTGGGGAAGAGGTCGAAGCCGAGTTTCGTCTCGAGGTCATCGATCGACATCGCATGCTCTTTGGTGACCGAGCCGCTGGAGTAGGCCTTGTGCTCGAGATAGTAGCCCATTGCGATGTAGCCGTTGAAACCGATGGTAGCGTCGCTCTTGTAGCGGAGGACAGCCTTGTAGTATGCCGTCGGAACGGGGATATGCTTGCCCAGGTTGTCAAGGACATAATAGGTCGAACCCTTGGTGACGCATCCGGTCACGACATATACGGTGTCCGAAGACTGCGCCCAGTTCCTTACCTTAGCCTCAAGCGTAGCCCATATGCCGTCATTGAACCCTTCCTGGATCTGCGGAGTGAGGTTGATGACGTAATTGGCGTCGCTGTTCATCGACCGGTCATACCTGCGGTCGGCCTGCGGGAGCTGGTGTCCGCGGGCGTACCAGCCATTGTTGCCGTCCTTGAAACCGTTGATGGCGACAGGCTGCTGCGCAAGTGACAGGCCCGGGAAGGTCTTGTAGTCATCCTGCCTGGCTCCGGTGTTGTTCTTGTGATAATCCTTGATGTGGGCATATGCCACCCAGGAAGCATTGAAGTTGGAGTAATCCCAGTAGAAGGAATAGTTCCTGGTCTTCTTGCCGCCGAAGGTCATCGGGATGGTGAAGAAATCCTTACCGTCTGATGCATTGGTGGCGGGAAGCTCAAGCCAGCCTATGGAAGTAGAAGGAACCCCGTCGAAGGTATTCTCGGGAGTAGTCCCTCCGCCGCCGGAAGATTTCCCGTCCTGGGTAATTGACACAGAAGATGAGAGCCCCCTGGAAGACAGGGTGATCTGGCATGTGCGGGGGTTATCCCCGGTATTCTCGGCACATATCAGATGAAGGTTCGTGATGGTGCCGACTCCCTTGTCCTGGCTGAAAGTGACCCAGCCGCTCTGGGAACCGGAATAACCCACGTTGAGGGTCCACTCGCCGTCTGTAGTCACGGAGATGAACTGCTCATATGCCGTAGATGGCACTGTCAATTCCCGGACCAGCAGGTACGGAGGTTCAATCCCGTCATCTTCCTTCCCGCAGGAAACTGCGGAAAACAAGACGGCGGCGGACAATGCCCAGACAAAATATTTTTTCATTCCTGAGAACATGGCCGTCTTCTTACTGTACCAGTGTTACCGTTATCTTGGAAGCGCGGACCTGCGCACCAGCGGAGAATACTACCTCAGAAGCGTTTCCACGCCATGTCCCGGTGTTGCCCGAGACGGAATACTCTCCGGCTTCGCTCCCTGTCGGCGGGGTCTCGGTGAGATGTCCCGGACCATAGCTTTCGGTTTCCTTGCCGTCGCAGGTCAGGACGATCTGCGCAATCTTGCCTTGCGGAGCGGAAATCGTAAGTGTAGCACCATTGTAGATGCGGAACGCATTGTTCCTGACGACACCCTGGGAGATTGTTATGGTCACGCCGTTCTTGGTGACAGTCTGGACACCGGTGGTTGTCGCCGTCTCAGGAATGTCCTTGGAAGCGTCAAAAGTGACTTCAACGCCCTCGACCGGAGGAAGAGTGCAGTTTTCGATATAGGCCTCTCTCATCTC
>CADCQP010000171.1 GCA_902803535.1 uncultured Bacteroidia bacterium
GAGGCCAAGGGAATAGTTGCGTTGCTTAAAAAGGAGTACCATGACGCGCGTCATCATTGTTTCGCATGGAGGATAGGCTGTCTGGGGGAGGAATTCCGCGCCAGCGATGACGGGGAGCCTTCAGGTTCCGCCGGGCGGCAGATCCTCGGGCAGATCGATTCGGCAGGCCTCAGCGACATACTCGTGGTGGTAGTCCGCTGGTTCGGCGGAATCAAGCTCGGGGTTCCGGGCCTTATCAAGGCCTACAAGACTTCCGCGGCTGAGGCGATAGCCGGGGCGCAGGTGGTGGAAAAAGTGGCCGGGAAGTGGTTCAGGCTGGGTTTCGGATATGCTTCCATGCCTTCGGTGATGTCCATGATAAAGTCCATGTCGCTTCCGACGCGGGCCCAGTCATATGCCGAGGATTGTACCGTAGAGGTGCGTGTCCGTCTTTCGCTGGAGGAGGATTTCCTGAGGAGCGCGGGCAACATTCCCGGCCTTTCTTTTGAAGAAGCCTGCGCTTAACCTTTGCCGTTTTCTTAAAATAGGTTATCTTTGTCGAAATAGTGAACTTATGTCAAAACTTCATGTTTTCAATGCTGGTCCGTGTCTGTTGCCGCAGCAGGTATATGACAGGTCCATAGATGCCATCAAGGATTTCAAAGGCACCGGAGTTTCTGTCCTTTCCATATCACACCGCACCAAGGAATGGGGCGAGGTAATGGATGAAGTCCGTGCAAACTGGAAGGAGCTCCTTTCCATTCCGGACGATTACGAAGTAGTCATGCTGGGAGGAGGCGCATCGCTCCAGTTCCTTTATGTCGCAATGAATTTCCTGGAGAAAAAGGCAGGTTATCTTGACACCGGTACCTGGGCGCACAAGGCGCTGATCGAGGCCCAGGGCCTTGGCAATGCATATGCAGTCGCTTCCTCTGCTGACCGCAATTACTGCTACATCCCCAAGGGATTCGAGATTCCGAAGGATCTCGACTATCTCCACATCACTACGAACAACACCATCAAGGGTACTGAGATAAAGACCGACATGGACTGCCCGGTCCCTCTGATCGCTGACATGTCATCCGACATCCTGACCCGCAGGATAGATGTTTCGAAATATGCCATGATATACGGTGGCGCGCAGAAGAATGCCGGCCCGGCCGGAGTCGCCTTCGCGATCATCCGCAAATCGGCACTCGGCAAGGTCAGCCGTTACATCCCGACCATGCTGGACTACCGCGTCCACATCGACAAGGAGTCCATGTTCAATACTCCTCCGGTGTTCTCCATCTTCGTGATGAACGAGACCCTGAAATGGCTCAAGGACGTGGGCGGCATCGATGCCATCCATGCTCTCGACGAGAAGAAGGCTGCTCTGCTTTATTCTGAAATCGACCGCAACAGTTTCTTCAAGGGGACTGCCGACGTGGAGGACCGCTCTATCATGAACGTGACTTTCGTAATGGCTCCCGGGAAGGAAGACCTCGCAGACGAATTCCTCGCAGATGCCAAGGCCAGCGGCATAGTGGGCATCAAGGGCCACCGCTCGGTCGGCGGGTTCCGCGCATCCCTTTACAATGCTGCGACTCTTGAAGATGTCCAGGCTCTCGTGGACTGCATGAAGGCCTTTGAGGAAAAACACATCTAATTACAAGGATTATGAAAATTCTCATTGCAACCCAGAAGCCGTTCGCCAAGGAAGCCGTGGACGGAATCAAAGGCATACTCACAGGTGCCGGACATGAAGTGGCACTGCTTGAAAAATATGAATCAGAGGCTGACCTCTGCGCTGCAGTGGCGGACGCCGAGGCCCTTATCGTCCGTTCTGACAAGGTGACTCCCGCAGTGCTGGATGCTGCTGCGAAGCTCAAGATAGTAGTACGTGCAGGTGCGGGATTCGACAATGTCGATCTCGGGGCTGCCACCGCCCACGGGGTTGTAGTGGAGAACACTCCCGGCCAGAATTCCAATGCAGTGGCCGAGTTGGCGCTTGCCATGATGATCTTCATGTCCAGGAACCAGTTCACTCCCGCCGCCGGAATCGAGCTTCAGGGAAAGACGCTTGGAATCCAGGCTTTCGGCAATGTCGGAAGGCTGGTCGGAGCCAAGGCCAAGGCCCTGGGAATGAAGATCCAGGCCATCGACCCGTACCTTACCGATGAAAAGATAATCGAAGGCGGAGCAACTCCTGTGCATTCCCTTGAGGAACTCTATTCTACCAGCGATTTCCTTTCAATCCACATTCCCGCTACTCCCGAGACCATAGGCTCGATCGGATATGACCTGATCTCCAAGATGCCCAAGGGTGCCCTGCTGGTGAACACTGCCCGCAAGGAAGTCATCGATGAGGCCGGATTGGAGAAGGTTTTGGAGGAACGTCCTGACCTGAAGTATGTTACGGATGTGATGCCGTCCAACTACAAGGCGCTTTGCGAGAAGTTCGGGATCAGGGTCTTCGCTACGCCCAAGAAGATGGGCGCCCAGACTAAGGAGGCGAATGTAAATGCCGGGCTCGCAGCTGCCCGCCAGATCGTCGCATATTTCGCCGAAGGCTGCACCCGTTTCCAGGTTAACCGTTAGAATACCGGGCATATGAATGTAAGACCTTTTGCTGCTGTCCGTCCTCCCCGCGGTCTCGAGACTGAAGTTACCGCACCTCCATATGATGTGCTTGATTCCGTCGAGGCTAAAAAGATGGCGGGAGAGAAATCCCTCCTGCACATCACCAAGCCTGAGATTGACTTCGATCCCATCCTTCCGGACCATGACCAGAGAGTCTATGACGAGGCTGTGAAGAATTTCAAGCTCTGGCGCGAAAATGGATGGCTGGTGCAGGACCCGAAGCCCTGCTATTATGTCTATGCCCAGCGCATGGGAGAGCGCACCCAGTACGGGCTTGTCCTCTGTGCGAACACCGAGGACTACATGACAGGGAAGATCAAGAAGCACGAGCTGACCCGCAAGGACAAGGAGGATGACCGCATGATCCACGTGCGCATCCAGAATGCCAACATTGAGCCTGTCTTCTTTGCATATAAGGACAATCCAGAGTTGCTTTCCATTATGATGAAGGCGGCAAGCGGGACTCCGGAATATGATTTCACAGACGAGAACGGTTTCGGTCACACTTTCTGGGTAATCGACTCCCAGGCTGATATAGAGAGGATTACCGAAATCTTCTCTTCCGAGGTGGATGCATTCTATGTCGCAGACGGTCATCACCGTACTGCTGCCGCGGCACGTGTCGGAGCTGAGAAGAAGTCTCTCAATCCGAATCATACGGGTGCAGAGGAGTACAATTTCTTCATGGCGGTATGTTTCCCGGAGAGCCAGCTCAGGATCATGGATTACAATCGTGTAGTCCGTGACCTGAACGGTCATTCAGAGGAGGAGTTCCTGGACCTACTTGGAAAGGATTTCGAGGTGTCACTGGTTTCGGCCGGCGAGCCTTACAGGCCGTCCGGACTCCACAATTTCTCGATGTACCTCAGCGGGAAATGGTACAGCCTTACCGCAAAGCCCGGCCGATATGACGACAGTGATCCTATTGGCGTGCTGGACGTGACCATCCTTTCCGGACTCGTCCTTGATAAGATTCTGGGTATCAAGGATCTGCGTACTGACAACAGGATTGATTTCGTGGGTGGCATCAGGGGACTCGGCGAGCTTTCCCGCCGTGTGGATTCCGGTGAGATGAAGGTTGCATTCGCCCTTTATCCGGTTTCCATGACCCAGCTCATGGACATCGCTGACAGCGGCAACATCATGCCGCCCAAGACCACCTGGTTCGAACCGAAGCTCCGCTCCGGCCTGGCTATCCATCTGCTGGGATAGTCATTAATTCCAGAAAGATTTCATAGATTTGCGAAGATAACGGTCCAGTAACACTGGAACTGATAACATCTTCGCATATATGATTAAAAGTTTTTTTGCAGTCGCAGTCCTGTTCGGGGGCCTCATGCTGCATGCTCATCCCCATCGCCTGGATATCGATCTCGGCAAGGCCGGTGCTCCCGTCCAGAAGACGATGTATGGTATTTTCTTCGAAGACATCAACTTCGCGGCTGACGGCGGGCTGTATGCCGAACTGGTCAAGAACCGTTCTTTCGAGTTCCCTTCCGATCCTCTTCAGGGCTGGAAGGCCTTTGGTGCCGTGAAGGTCCTGGATGACGGCCCATTCGAGCGCAATCCCCACTATGTCAGGCTCTCAGATCCGGGGCATTCCCACAAATGGACCGGTCTTGAGAATGAAGGGTTCTTCGGGATAGGAGTGAAGAAAGGTGAGACTTATCGTTTCTCCGTGTGGGCCAGGGTCCCGGATGGCGGTACGGGCGACCTCAGGATAGAACTGGTAAACACCGCATCGGCAGGGGAGAGGGATTTCCTTTGCCGGCAGGACCTGAAGGTTTCCGGAGGAGACTGGAAGAAGTATCAGGTCATCCTCTCTCCAGATGAAACCCTGGACAAGGCTGTCCTCAGGATCTTCCTCTCCGGAGGAAGGAAAGCAGTGGACCTGGAGCATGTCTCCCTGTTCCCGACGGACACCTGGATGGGGCATGAGAATGGTCTGAGAAAGGATCTGGCCCAGGCTCTCTATGACCTTCATCCTGGCATCTTCCGTTTCCCGGGCGGATGCATTGTGGAGGGTACGGACCTGGATACCCACTACAACTGGAAGAACAGCGTGGGGCCCGTTGAAAACCGGCCTCTCAATGAAAACCGTTGGCAGTACACTTTCTCTCACCGTTTCTTCCCTGACTATTACCAGAGCTACGGACTGGGGTTCTACGAATTCTTCCTCCTGAGCGAAGAAATTGGTTCTGAGCCTCTTCCGATTATCAGTGTCGGACTTGCATGCCAGTTCCAGAATGATGATCCTTCTGCTCATGTGCCGGTGGATGAACTGCAGCCTTATATCCAGGATGCCCTCGACCTGATCGAGTTTGCGAACGGGGATGTCTCAACCAAATGGGGTGGCCTTCGTGCTGAAATGGGACATCCGGCCCCATTAAACCTTAAATACCTCGGCATAGGCAATGAGCAGTGGGACAAGCCATATACCGAACGTCTGGAACCCTTCGTGAAGGCTCTTAGGAAGGAGCATCCTGAAATAAAGATAGTTGGATCTTCCGGACCGGGTTCAGAAGGGGATAAGTTCGATTACCTTTGGCCGGAGATGAGGAGGCTGGGGGCGGACCTGGTGGACGAGCATTTCTACCGGCCGGAGAAGTGGTTCCTGTCGCAGGGCAACCGCTACGATAATTATGACAGGAAGGGGCCGAAGGTCTTTGCCGGGGAATATGCCTGCCACGGGGCCGGGAAGAAGTGGAACCATTTCCATGCTTCCCTGCTGGAAGCTGCGTTCATGACGGGACTTGAGAGGAACGCGGACATAGTGCATATGGCTACATATGCTCCGCTTTTCGCCCATGTGGAGGGATGGCAGTGGCGTCCGGACCTCATATGGTTTGACAACCTGCGCTGCATGAGGACGGTGAGCTGGCATGTGCAGCATCTTTACGGGAAGTATCGCGGGGAGAATGTGCTTCCGCTTACGATGGGCGGAAAGCCCGTGGCCGGTAATCCCGACCAGGACGGTCTGTTCGCGAGTGCGGTCAAGGACGGCGACAAGGTTTATGTCAAGGTTGTCAATACTTCTGACTCTCCACGTGAACTGGAACTGAACTTCTCGGGCCTTGGGAAGAAGGAGACCATCAGGGCCATCTCGGCAGAGGTCCTGTCTTCCGTCAACCTTGACGAGGACAACACCCTCGACCATCCCCATAATATCGAGCCGCATGAAGTCCCCTTCATCGGCTCCGGAAATGCATTCCTTGCGGTCATCCCGCCCTACACTTTCACGGTTTACGTGATGGGGAAATAGTCCTTTCAGGGCCTCTCCCCGGACCGGGATGCGCCTCATGCGTCGACGGCAGGGCAGGACTTCGCTGCACCGGCTCGACGGCTAACTCGGAACTTTTATCCGCCTGGCGGCGTATAACGTTGCTCGGACACTCGCCGTCGCGAGGCGCCGGCTCCACTCGTCCTGCCGGGAACCTGCCGTCTGACAAATCGGCTCGCCCGGTCCGGGGAGAGGTAATTGATTGGAATCCTGAAGGACTTGATCCGAAGAAAGGACTCGGTCGAGCCAGTTTTTAACGTTTTTTCGGGCTGACTGGGACCTCTGGGCCTCACTTGGACCCGATTTGACGTATTTTTGGGCTGGATGAGACCCCTCCGCTTCCTGCCAATGTGTTGTGGTTCGCAGCTCTTTTGAGGCAAGAGATACCCTAAGTAACAGGATTGAAGAAAGTCAAATGATTGTCAATATGCGGCCAATAGTGAATCTTCACTAAAAATGAGTAAATTTGCAGATAATCGTTTTTTTTGAAGTCACATGATTCTCTTCGGATACAAAAGCAAGTTCAACAGCATCCTCAGGGGGCTTTCCGCAATAGCGATAGGCCTGGTCCTGCTTTTCGGGGCCGGCAGGGGAGAAGGTGCCTCCGCAGTGGAGATAGTGGTGAAAATCATAGCCTCATTCCTGATGACTGCAGGTGTCGTTACGTTCATATATGGATGGAAACACCGCACTGAAGGTGCCGTGGACCTGATGTGGGTAAACGGAGCGGCTGACCTCATCATAGGCCTTCTGCTCTTTTTCTTCCCATCGGTAGTCTCCGGCTTCATAATCACCCTCGTCGGAATAGCCCTCCTGTGTTTCGGAGCCCTCCAGTTCATAGTGATGGCCGGAGCATTGTCGCTGATAGGGGCTGGTTTCACCTCTCTGATCCTGTCCTGCCTGGCGATCGTCGGAGGAGTAATGATAGTGTTCAGCAATTTCGGACAGACAGTACTCTCATGCATCGCCGGAATCGCCCTTATAATGTACGGGGCCCAGGAACTCATCCAGACCTACAGGCTCAGGGATGCCGGGCAGCAGTGGGAAATCCGCAAGGCCCAGAGGGACCAGACAGCCAAGATAGACAAGTCGGC